>NZ_JBYSZG010000025.1:0-85209 GCF_058786935.1 Rugamonas sp. FW305-51 | reverse complement strand
GCCACATCCCGCCTGCGGCCCTTTTCTGCGCACGCGCCAAGCCGTGCCGCCGCGCCCCAGCGCCAACCTGCGTCAAATCACACCAGACCAACTGGCGTATTGCCATCATCTCAAGCGCAAATTATAATCATTCTCATTTGCAGTTAAACCATTATCATAACGTTGTAATGAAAACCACATTTCCTGCGACCTTGACCCGCCTGGCGGGCGCCGCCCTGCTGCTGGCCCTGAGCGCCTGCGGCGGCTCTTCCTCCTCCGGCGCCAGCAGCACCGCCGCCGTGATCGCAGCCAGCCTGAGCCAGCCGGCCCAGCTGGGCGAACTGATCTTCAAGGACCAGTCGCTGTCCGCCTCCGGCCGCCAGTCCTGCGCCAGCTGCCACAACCCGGATAATGCGCACGGCCCCACCAGCACCCTGGCGGCCGAACTGGGTGGCCCGGACGGCACCACGCCCGGCTTCCGCGCCGCCCCCTCGCTGCGCTACCTGGACCGCACGCCCGCCTTCGCCTTCGCCAAGGACGGCACGCCGACGGGCGGCTTCGACCGCGACGGCCGCGCCCAGTCGCTGGCCGAACAGGGCCAGCGCCCCTTCCTGGCGCCACACGAAATGGCCAACGCCAGCATCGAGGACGTGATCGCCCGCCTGAAGCAGGCGCCCTACGCGGCCCGGTTCCGCCAGCAGTTCGGCGACACCATCCTCGACAACCCCGAGCAAGCCTTCAGCCGCATGACATTCGCGCTGCAGCAGTTCCAGCTGGAAGCGCCGTCGTTCCACCCCTACGACTCGAAGTACGACCTGTTCCTGGCCGGTAAAGTGAAGCTGGCCGACGCCGAACTGCGCGGGCTGGCCCTGTTCAACAATCCCACCAAGGGTAATTGCGCGGCCTGCCACGTAAGCGCCCGCGGCGCGGACGGCGCGGCGCCCCTGTTCACTGATTTCACGTTCGACAACCTCGGCGTGCCGCGCAACCCGCGCCTGGCCGCCACCGCCGATCCGGCCTACTTCGACCTGGGCCTGTGCGGCCCGGACCGCACCGACCTGGCCGAGCGCGCCGACCTGTGCGGCGCCTTCAAGGTGCCCACGCTGCGCAACGTGGCCACCCGCAAGGTGTTCTTCCACAACGGCGCCTTCAGCAACCTGACCGAGGTAGTGCGCTTCTACGTCACGCGCGACACCAATCCCGAGCTGTGGTACCCGCTGGGCGCCGACGGCACGGTGCAGAAGTTCAACGACCTGCCGCCCCAATACCGCGCCAACGTCAACGTGACGGAAGTGCCCTATAACCGCCAGCCCGGCATGGCCCCGGCGCTGACGCCGGCCGAAATCGACGACCTGGTGCAGTTCCTCGGCACCCTGACCGACGGCTACAAAAACTAACCTTACGACCTGCAGACGAGAGAAAACACGATGAGCAAAACGATGAACAAGATGAGCAAGATGAGCAACAAGCGCGTGATCGCCGCCGCCCTGGCAGCGGCCTTCCTGGGCGCACCGCTGGCCGCCACGGCCGGCGAGGCCGAACTGTTGCAGCGCATCGAGAAGATGGCGGCCGAACTGGAACAGCTGAAAGCTGAACTGCGCGCCAGCGTCAAGAAGACGGACGCCGTCGAGCAGCGCCAGCAAGCCATGGCCGCCGCGCCGGCCCCGGCCGCAGCAGCAGCAGCCGCCAGCGCCGCGGCCATGCCGGCCGCCGCCGAACTGCGCGCCAGCGCGCCGGCCACCATCGTCACCGGCTACGGCGAAATCAATTACAACCGTCCCACCAAGGACGCCAGCGCCGCCCAGGCCGACGTGCGCCGCGCCGTGATCGGCATCACCCACCGCTTCGACGAGAAGACCAAGATGGTCTCCGAGTTCGAATGGGAACACGGCGTCGTCTCGGCCGACGACCAGGGCGAGAGCGAAGTCGAACAGCTGTACGTGGAACGCGAATTCTCCAACGGCCTGCGCGGCAAGGCCGGCCTGTTCCTGATCCCGTCCGGCCTGCTCAACACCAACCACGAACCGACCGCCTACTACGGCGTCGAGCGCAACTTCGTCGAAACGGCCATCATCCCCTCCACCTGGCGCGAAGTGGGCGTGGGCCTGTCGGGCGACACGGCCGCCGGCCTGACCTGGGACACCGGCATCACCACCGGCTTCGACCTGGGCAAGTGGGACGCCACCTCGGAAGAAGGGCGTGAATCGCCGCTGGGCGCCATCCACCAGGAAGGCCAGCAAGCCAAGTCGCGCGACCTGAGCGTGCACGCGGCCCTGAACTGGCGCGGCGTACCGGGCCTGCTGGTGGGCGGCTCCGTGTTCACCGGCAAGGCCGGCCACAAGGCGGCCGGTTTCGCCGGCCAGGATGCCCGCATCACCGTCTACGACCTGCACACCCGCTACACGCCGGGCCACTGGGACCTGTCGGCCCTGTACGCGCGCGGCCAGATCAGCAACACCGAGGCGCTCAACGCCACCCTGGTCGGCAACCCGACCCCGGTGCCGAGCAGCTTCGCCGGCTGGTACGCGCAGGCGGCCTACCAGCTGCTCAAGTCGGACGACTACGTGCTGAGCCCCTTCGTGCGCTATGAGCAGTTTAACACGGCCAAGACCTACGCCGCCCTGCCGCAAGGCCTGGACGTGGCCACCGGCACCGACGAAAAGGTCGCCACCGTGGGCGCCAACCTGAAAGTGGGCGAAGGCGTGGTGCTGAAGGCGGACTACCAGAAATTCCGCGAAGACAAGACGCGCGACCGCCTGAACCTGGGCGTGGGCTTCTCGTACTGATCATGCGCTACCTGGCCCTGATCCCGCTGGCGGCAGGCGCCGCCTGTGCGCCGGCCTGCGCCACCCAGTACCTGAACCTGGAGCAGGCGCAAAAGCTGATGTTCGCCGACGCCACCGGTTTCCGCGAGCAGAACGTGGCGCTCACCCTGCCCCAGATGCAGCAGGTGGAAAAGCTGGCCGGCCTGCCGGCCCGCTCCGTCAACTGGCGCGTGTTCGGCGCCTACAAGGGCGACGCGCTCTTGGGCTACCTGGTGCTGGACGACGTGATCGGCAAGTTCGAGCTGATCTCGTACGCCGTCGGCCTCAATCCGGACGCCACCATCCGCCAGGTGGAGATCCTGGCCTACCGCGAAAGCCACGGCGGCGAAATCCGCACGCCCGCCTGGCGCCGCCAGTTCGTGGGCAAGACGGCGACCGGCGGCCTGGCCATCGGCGACGGCATCGCCAACATCAGCGGCGCCACGCTCTCGTGCACCCACCTGACGGACGGCGTGCGGCGCATCGCCGCCATCGTCCAGGTGGTGCTGAAAAAATGATACGGCGCGCCCAGCCCTGGCTGGGCACCCTGGTGGAAATCGCCGTGGCCGACACCGGCCTGGCGCCGGACGCCGTGCAGCACGCCATCACGCAGGCGTTCGCCGAGGTGGCGCTGGTGCACCGCCTGATGAGCTTTCACGACGGCGCCAGTGACGTGGCCCGCCTCAACCTGGCCTGGGCCAGCGAAACCGTCACCGTCCATCCCCACACCTGGCAAGTGCTGCAGCTGGCGCAGCAGGTGGCCGACCAGTCGGACGGCATCTTCAACATCGCCTGCGCGCCGCGCCTGGTGGACTGGGACTGCCTGCCGGCACCCCAGCCGCACCTGCCGGCCTACCGTCCCGGCGTGACGGTGCTGCGCTGCGGCGCCAACCACACGGTGCGCAAGGCGGCGCCGGGCTGGGTCGACCTGGGCGGCATCGCCAAGGGTTATGCCGTGGACCTGGCCGTGGCCGCGCTGCGCCAGGCCGGCGTGCACAGTGCCTGCGTCAACGCCGGTGGCGACCTGCGCGCGATCGGCGCGGCAGCATGGCCGGTGGCCATCCGCGATCCGCGCGCACCGGGACAGGTGGGCGCCAGCGTGACGATCACCGACCAAGCGCTGGCCACCTCGGCCAACTACTTCACGGCCCGGCGCCATGCGGGGCGCCAGATCAGCGCCCTGGTGGACGGCCGCGACGGCACGCCCGTCACGGACGGCGCCAGCGTCTCGGTGCGCGCCGCCAGCTGCGCCGTGGCCGACGCCCTGACCAAGGTGGTGCTGGCCAGCGGCGAGCGCGAACACCCCGCATTGCGCGCCATGGGCGCCACAGCCCTTATAATCTAGCCGATGCACACTCAGACCCCACTGCAACGGGCCGCGGCCCGCCTCCACATCAATCTCAAACTGGAACGCTGGCACCGGCGCTGCGTCTATGTCAGCCTGGCCCTGCTGCTGGCCAGCGGCGCCGCCTGGCTGGTGGCGCGCTACTGGCTGCGCCAGGCCGGCCAGTTCGGCGAGACGGTGCATCCGCTCGAACCGTGGTCGATGAAGCTGCACGGCGGCGCCGTCATGCTGACCCTGTTCTTCCTCGGCAGCCTGATGAACGCCCATATCCGGCGCGCCCTCAAGGCCGGCCGTAACCTGGCCACGGGCTGGGGCATGATAGGCACCATGCTGTTCCTGATCGCCACCGGCTTCGGCCTGTACTACCTGGCCGGCGAAAGCGACCGTTCCACCTGGTCCGCCCTGCACTGGGTGGTGGGGCTGGCCACGGGCGCGCTGTTCCTGCTGCACATCGTGCTGGGGCGGCGCAGCAACCCGCACCGCCACCACTAGCGGCGAGCGGCACCGCCGCCGCCGATCAGCGCCCGCTAGCCGTCCCTAACTGGCACCCTCTGTCGAGCCTGGTCGCAAAAGGCATGGGCACCAGGACCGGCTCCCGCCTTGGAGCCGGTTCTTGCATCCGGCACCGGCACGCCCCCTGCGGCGCCGCAAAGCCGGCCTCCGCAGGAAAAATACACTGGACTCCAGCGCGTGCGTGCACGCCATTCCGGAGATCCGCCATGAAGCTACCCACCCCATTTCCGCCCCGCCCGGCGCGCGCGCTGGCCACGCTGGCCATACTGCTGCTGACCGCCTGCAGCACGCCCTACCATCCGCCCGTCGTCATGGACGCGGACACCCGCTTCCCCGGCCTGGCCGACCTGCTGGCCGACGCCCAGGGCAAGACGGTGGACGTGCTGCTGGTACACGGCATCTGCACCCATGACGCCAGCTGGGCGCCGCGCGTGGTAGCGCAGCTGGGCCAAGCCATGGGCGCCCCGGCACCGGCACCGACTCCGGGGCCGGGCCCGGCGCCGGCCCCGGACGGCCAGGTGCAGATCGTCCCCGCCACGCTCGCCACGTCATACGGCGAGCTGCGCGTGGATGCCTTGATCTGGTCGCCCCTGACCCAGCGCATCAAGAACCAGCTGTGCTACGACCGCAGCGAAGCGTCCGCCCAGTGCCAGGGCCAGCCCACGGTGGGCCTCACGCGCGCGCGCCTGAACGCGCGGGGCAAGGACCTGCTGGTGGACGACTGCCTGCCCGACGCCATCATCTACGAAGGAGCGGCGCGCGAGCAGATGCAGCTGGCCATGCGCGCGGCCATCCTGCAAGTACTGGCGGCGCGGGAAACGGAACGGGAGAAGACGGCGGCAGCGCCGGCGCCGCTGGTGGTGATCGCCCACAGCATGGGCAGCAAGCTGCTGTTCGACACCCTGCTGCGGATGGCGCGCGAAGACGCCGCCGCGCCGGCGGCGCGGCTGGCGCGGCAGGCGGTGGCCAGCCTGCGCTACCTGGTGATGGCAGCCAACCAGATCCCCCTGCTGACGATGGCGGACCAGCCGTTGGCGGCGGCGGAGGAAATACTCGCGGCAGCGGCGCATGGGCCGGCGCCGGCATCGGCATCGGCATCGGCGCTGTCGCCGGCGCCGGGCGACAGCCTGCAACAGCTGCTGGCCCTGCGCCGCACAGGCGTGGCGCTGACGGCCGCGCCGCAGCTGGTGCTGGTCGGCTTCAACGATCCGAACGACCTGCTGTCCTACACCCTGCCGCCCAAGCGCTACGACGGCGCCGGGGTGGCCGTGTACAACATCCTCGTGTCGAACGGCGCCACCTGGCTGGGGCTGCTGGAGCGGCCCGACCAGGCCCACCTGGACTACTTGTACAACCCGGACGTGGACCGGCTGATCGTGTGCGGCCAGCCGGCCAGCGCCCGCTGCGCAAAATAGGCGCTTAATTGTCCTTGTAGATGCCGCAGCTGACGATCATGTCCTCGTATTTTTCGAAATACATGGACTTTGGCTCGATGGTCTTGGACACGGGATTGACGAACTTGTAATCCTGCCAGCCCTTGCCCTTGGTCTTGGCGATCTCCAGCCGCTCGCGGATATACGGCTTGCCGTCCTGGTCCTTGATATCGATCAGGTTGACGCCCTGCATGCGCTTGTTCGAGCCATGGGCCAGTTCCACGCCTTTCAAGTCCATGATGGTCACGTACAGGTCGCGGTCGCGGTAGGTCTGGCTGAGGGTATTGATTTCCGCGAGGGTCTTGTCGCGGCCGTTGGCCTTGATGGCGGCGATCACCTTGTGCACCATTTGCACGGCCTGTTCCGCCGTCCCGTGCTCTTCCGCAAAGCAATTACCGGCCAGACACAGCGCGCTGATCAGAAATGCCGATATGAATTTACCCATGTTGATCTCCCCCGTTGATGGTTAGCCGCCAAATGATCAAAACAACAAGATTGATCAACCGGCGTATCCGCCAGTATCCCCCCGCCACAAGTTGCAGTTCAATAAGGGACTACACGTAGCGTCCCCGAAAAATAAATGGGGACGTACCCCATTTCCCAAAAAAAGGGGTACGTCCCCATTTTTTCGTGAGCGGGCGAAAAAAACCCGCCGGGCGGCGGGTTCGGACTGGCGGGCGGGACTTAGCGGCCGCCGCGGCCGGCGCTGATCAGGTAGTTCTGCATGGTCGCCTCGGCCACCGAGGCCCACTGGTTCTGGTCCTGGCGGAAACGCTTCCACGGTTCGTAGATCTTCTTGAACTTGGCGTTCTTGGCCGCTTCTTCGTTCATCACATCGTTGGCCGCCTTGTAGCAGGCATCCATCGTGTCTTTCGGGAAGTTGCGCAGCTTGACGCCGTTCTTCAGCAGGCGCGCCAGCGCCACCGGGTTCTTGGCGTCGTACTCGGCCTGCATCACCACGTGCGCTTCGTAGGTCGCCACTTCCAGCGCGGCCTGGTATTCCTTGGGCAACTTTTCCCATTCCTTGATGCCGACGTAGAACGAGAAATTGGCGCCCGCCTCCCACCAGCCTGGCGCGTAGTAGAACGGCGCCACCTTGTAGAAGCCCAGCTTTTCGTCGTCGTAAGGGCCGACCCATTCGGCCGCGTCGATGGTGCCCTTTTCCAGCGCCGGGTAGATGTCGCCGCCGGCCAGCTGCTGCGGTACCAGGCCCAGCCGCTCCATCACCTTGCCGGCAAAGCCGCCGATGCGCATCTTGGTGCCCTTCAGGTCGGCCACGGTCTTGACTTCCTTGCGGAACCAGCCGCCCATCTGGGTGCCGGAGTTGCCGCCCAGGAAGTTCATGATGCCATAGCCGCGGAAGAATTCGCGCGTCAGGTCGCGTCCGCCGCCCTGGTCGAACCAGGCCGTGTGCTGGCGCGAGGTCAGGCCGAACGGCACGGCGCAGTCGAAGGCGAAGGTGGCGTCCTTGCCGAAGTAGTAATAGGAGGCGCTGTGGCCCATTTCCACCGTGCCGGCCTGCACCGCATCCATCACCTGCAGGCCGGGCACGATTTCGCCGGCCGCGAAGCTGCGGATGTTGAATTTGCCGCCGGTCAGCTGCGCCACCCGGCGCGTGAACGTGTCGGCCGCGCCAAAGATGGTGTCGAGCGATTTGGGGAAGCTCGACGCCAGGCGCCAGTTGACGGTCGGCAGGGCGTCGGCCGCCAGGGCCGGTGCGGCGATGACGCCGGCGCCGGTGCCCGCTGCCGCTTTCTTCAGGAAGGAACGACGTTCCATGCTGTTTATCTCCTCTGTGTGTGTGATGGCATAACGCTGATGCACGGCACAGTGTATGAGCAGTCCGGAAAGCTTGCAACGAAAATAAAGACGGCCGCGCAAGGCGGCCGTGCTGCGGTGGCGATAGCGAGACGGTCAGCCGCCGGCCACCACCATCTTTTCGATCAGGATGGAGCCGGTCTGCTTGGTGCCGCGCACCAGCACGTCCGCGCCCACGGCCACGATCTGGGCCAGCATGTCCTTCATGTTGCCGGCGATGGTGATCTCCTCCACCGGGTACTGGATGATGCCGTTCTCCACCCAGTAGCCGGAGGCGCCGCGCGAATAATCGCCCGTCACGTAGTTGGTGCCCTGGCCCATCAGTTCCGTCACCAGCAGGCCGGTGCCCATCTTCTTCAACATGGCCACGAAGTCGTCCGACTTTTTCGTCCTGGACGAAGTGAGCGACAGGTTGTGCGAGCCGCCCGCGTTACCCGTTGTTTTCATGCCCAGCTTGCGGGCCGAATAGGTCGACAGGAAGTAGCCCTGCACCACGCCATCCTTGACCACGTCGCGCTTGACGGTGCGCACGCCCTCCTCGTCGAACGGGGCCGAACCGACGGCGCCGATCACGTGCGGGTCTTCCTTGACCTGGATGTGGGACGGGAACACGGCCTTGCCCAGCGAATCGAGCAGGAAGGTGGACTTGCGGTACAGCGCGCCGCCCGACGTCGCCTGCACGAAGGCGCCCAGCAGGCCGGCCGCCAGCGGCGCCTCGAACAGCACGGGGCAGGTGCGGGTGTCGATCTTGCGCGCGTTCAGCCGGGCCAGCGCCCGTTCGGCGGCGTAGCGGCCGATCGCTTCGGGCGAGGACATCTTGCTCGGGTCGCGCACGGAGCTGTACCAGTCGTCGCGCTGCATCCTGGCGCCCTTGCCGGCGATGGGCGCCACCGACAGCGTGTGGCGCGAATAGGGGTAGCCGCCGATGAAGCCGCGCGAATTGGCCGACACGAAGTGCGACTGCTGTACGTGCACGCCGGCGCCCTCGCTGTTGGTCACGCGCGGATCGACGTCGAACGCGGCTGCCTCGGCGCGCTGGGCCAGGGCCACCGCTTGCTCGGTCGAGATGTTCCAGGGGTAGAACAGCTTGAGGTCGCGCGGGGCCAGCTCCAGCATGTCGGCGTCGGCCAGGCCGGCGCAGTCGTCGTCGGCCGTGAAGCAGGCGATGTTATAGGCCGCCTCCACCGTGGCGCGCAGCGCGGCCGGGGAAAAGTCGGACGTGCTGGCGTTGCCGCGCTTCTGGCCGATAAACACCGTCACGCCCATGCCCTTGTCGCGATTCTGCTCGATCGTCTCGATCTTGCTCTTGCGGACCGAGACCGACAGGCCGCTGCCCTCGCTGATCTCGACGGCGCAATCGGTGCCGCCCTTCTCCCGCGCGTAGGTCAATACGTCGCGCGCAAGCTGTTTCAATTGGTCCTGGCTGTGGGTAAAAACGGAGTCGTTCATGAGCTGTTTTCTTCGGGTGACCGCTAAAACAGTTATCATAGCAGTCGTTTACAGTTTATAGGGGCGGCCTAGCGCCAAACCTCGAGTTAATATTATGGTAAATCCAAACCGGAGCGCCTGCGGCTTCCAATCCACCGAATTCGAGCAGGAATACGAACGGCCATCCAAATCGGAGCTCAAGCGCCAGATGAACGCCCTGCAGGAACTGGGCGCGGCGCTGATCGCCGAACCGCGCGACCGCGTCAAGCGGGTGCCGATGCCCGAGGACGTGCGCGACGCCATCCTCGAATGCCAGACCATCACCAACCACGAAGGCCGGCGCCGCCAGCTGCAGTTCGTGGGCAAGAAGATGCGCACGCTGGACGAGGCCGAAGTGGCGCTGATCCAGAAGACCATCGACGGCTGGAAAGGGCTGTCCAAGGCCGACACGGCCGCCATGCACGCGCTGGAACGGCGCCGCGAGAAGCTGCTGACCGACGACAAGGCACTGACCACCCTGCTGGCGGAAAATCCGGAACTGGACGTGCAGCACCTGCGCACCCTGATCCGCAACGCCCGCAAGGAACAGGCCGAGAACAAGCCGCCCAAGGCCTACCGCGAGATCTTCCAGATCCTCAAGCAGATCGAGGCCAAGAAGAACAAACCCGCCGCTGACGAAGAAGACGGGGGCGAAGACGGCGAGTCCGAGGATGAGTAACGGCGTGAGTAACGGCGTGAATGCCGGCGTGAATGCCGGCGTGAATGCCGGCGTGAATGCCGGCGTGAATAGCGGCGCCGCCGCGGCGGAACTGGTGATCGGCCTGGTGTCGGTGTCCGACCGCGCCAGCGGCGGCGTGTACCAGGACCAGGGCATCCCCGCCCTGCAGGACTGGCTCACGCGCGCGCTGGCCACCCCGTTCCGGCTCGAGACCCGGCTGATCGCCGACGAGCGTCCCTTGATCGAGGCGACCCTGGTCGAGCTGGTGGACCAGGCCCGCTGCCACCTGGTGCTGACCACGGGCGGCACCGGCCCGGCGCGGCGCGACGTCACGCCCGAGGCCACGCTGGCCGTGGGCAGCAAGGAAATGCCGGGCTTTGGCGAGCAGATGCGCCAGATCAGCCTGCGCTTCGTGCCGACCGCCATCCTGTCGCGCCAGACGGCCGTGATCCGCGAGACGGCCGGCCACGCGGCCCTGATCATGAACCTGCCCGGCCAGCCCAAGGCCATCCAGGAGACGCTGGAAGGGCTGAAGGACGCCGACGGCAACAGCATCGTGGGCGGCATCTTCGCCGCCGTGCCGTACTGCGTGGACCTGATCGGCGGTCCCTACATGGAAACCCATCCCGCGGTATGCAAGGCGTTCCGGCCCAAGTCGGCGCTGCGCCCGGCCGCCACCTGACCCGCATGCGCCGGCGCCGCCGCACCGTGGCGCTGGCCGCACTGGGCGCGCTGGCTGCCGGCGCGCTGCGCACCGTTCCCTCTTTTGCAAGGAATCCCATGAGCACTCTGCTGCAAACCATCGACATCGAATCGGCCCCCAATCCCAGCGTGGCCATCATCTGGATGCACGGCCTGGGCGCCGACGCCAACGACTTCGTGCCCATGGTGCGCGAACTGGACCTGGCCGGCCTGCCCGGCATCCGCTTCGTGTTCCCCAACGCCGAGATGATGCCCGTCACCATCAACGGCGGCTATGTGATGCGCGCCTGGTACGACATCGTCGCCACCGACCTGGGACGCCACGAGGACGAGAACGGCCTGCGCGCCTCGCAGGCCAAGGTGGAAGCGCTGATCGCGCGCGAGACCGCGCGCGGCATCCCGCTCGAGCGCATCATCCTGGCCGGCTTCTCGCAGGGCAGCGCGATGACGCTGCAGACGGGCCTGCGCCAGGCCGGCAAGCTGGCCGGCATGATGTGCCTGTCGGGCTATGTGCCGATCGCCGACAAGACCATCGCCGAACACACGGCCGCCAGCAAGGCCACCCCCATCTTCATGGCGCACGGCCGCATGGACCCGGTGGTGCCGGTGGCACGCGCCGAACAGTCGCGCGACCTGCTCAAGCAGCTGGGCTACCACATCGAATGGCACGAGTACCCGATGCAGCACTCGGTGTGCCAGGAAGAAGTGGCCCACATCAGCGCCTGGCTCAAGCGCGTGCTGGCGTAAGCCTGCCGGTCAAGCAAAACAACCGGACGATAGCCGCGGGCAGCTTGCGGCGGAACGGCGTGGCGCCCCCCTACTCCGGCAGGGGCGTGGCGGACGATTCCGGCGCGGCCGTCCGGGCCGTATTCATCACCATCGCCAGGAAGGTGTAATAGCCGTTCAGGCCAATCAAGTCGACCACGCCATGTTCGCCGAAGCGCGCCAGGGCCGCCCCGTACAGCGCATCGTCGACCCGCTGCTGCCGGTGCAGCGCCAAGCAGAAGTCGTGCACCAGCGCCTCGTCGTCGGCCATGCCGTCGGGCCGGCGACGCGCCGCGATGGCATCGATGATGGCCGGCGCGATGCCGTTCTGGCGGGCGATGGGCTCGTGGATGGCCCATTCCACGGCCTGGCTCCACTGGCGCGCCGTGACCAGGATGGCCAGTTCCGACAGGCGCGTGCCGATGGCGCTGCGGTAGCGCAGGTATTCGCCCATGCGCTGGGCCGCCGCCATCAGTTCCGGACTGCGTATCAGCGGCACGAACGGCCCGTACAGGGCACCGCGCGGACCGTCGATCACGGCCTGCGCCGCCACCTGCTGGGCGGCGCTGAGCTGGGCGAAGGGGATGGGGGGAAGGCGGTCCTGCATACGTATGCGCTCCTGGCGAGTGGAATGGAATAATTCGCCCATGGTCGGGTATATATCAACAGAACACAAGCCGTTACCGGATATCCTCTGCTGTCGATCATCTCCCTTCCGCACCAATCCCACGAGGACGCAATGAACCAGACCAGCCACATCATCCATCGCAACCTGCGCCACTGCCCGCCCGTTGCCGCCGGCGCCTCCGGCATGCTGGTGCACGACGCCAGCGGCAACAGCTATCTCGATGCCAGCGGCGGCGCGGCCGTGTCCTCGCTGGGCCACGGCCATCCCGACGTGCTGGCCGCCATGCACGCCCAGATCGACCGCAACGCCTACGCCCACACCGCCTTCTTCACCACCCAGGTGGCCGAGGAACTGGCGCACCGGCTGGCGGCGGACGCGCCGGGCGACCTCGATCACGTCTACCTGGTGTCGGGCGGTTCGGAGGCGATCGAGACGGCGCTCAAGCTGGCGCGCCAGTATTTCGTGGAAGCGGGCCAGCCCGAGCGCACCGTGTTCATCGCCCGCCGCCAGAGCTACCACGGCAACACGCTGGGCGCGCTGGCACTGGGCGGCAATGAGTGGCGCCGCCAGCATTTCGCGCCGCTGCTGATGGACGTGGCGCGCGTGGCGCCCTGCTACGAATACCGCGACCGCGCCCCCGGCCAGAGCGTGGACGACTACACGCTATGCCTGCTGGCGGAACTGGAAGCGTGCATCGTGGAGACGGGGCCGGAACGGGTGATCGCCTTCTGCGCCGAGCCGGTGGTGGGCGCCACCGGCGGCGCCGTGCCGCCCACGCCGGGCTACTTCCGCGGCGTGCGCGCGCTGTGCGACAAATACGGCATCCTGCTGATCGCCGACGAGGTCATGTGCGGCATGGGCCGTACCGGCACCCTGTATGCGATCGAGCAGGAAGACGTGGTGCCGGACCTGGTGGCGCTGGGTAAAGGTTTAGGCGCAGGCTACGCGCCCATCGGCGCCGTGCTGGCGCGCGCGCCCGTGGTGGCGCGCCTGCGCGACGGCAGCGGCGTGTTCCAGCATGGGCATACCTACATGGGCCATCCGGTGGCGGCCGCCGCCGCGCTGGCCGTGCAGCAGGTGATACGGCGCGACGACCTGCTGGCCCAAGTGGCCGTGCGCGGCGCGGCCCTGCGGCGCATGCTGGAACGCACCTTCGGCGCCCATCCGCACGTGGGCGACATCCGCGGCCGCGGCCTGTTGTTGGGATTGGAACTGGTGCGCGAGCGCGACAGCAAGGAGCCGTTCGCACCGGAGTTGAAACTGCATGCGGCCGTCAAGGAGCAGGCCATGGCGTGCGGCCTGATGGTCTATCCCATGGGCGGCACCATCGACGGCCGGCGCGGCGACCATATCCTGCTGGCGCCGCCCTTCATCGCCACCGAGGCCGACCTGGCCGAGATCGTGGCGCGCCTGGGCGAAGCGCTGGCGCGGGCGCTGGCCCGCGTGCGTTAGCAAAATCGGGGACGTAACACGGTTTTCCTGCTTGGAAAAACCGTGTTACGTCCCCGATTATTTTCTGCGTCAGGCGCGCGCCTGCCAGGCGATGACGTCGGCCTGCTGCTCACCGAGGCCGGCGATGCCCAGCCGCAGCTGGTCGCCCTTTTTCAGGAAGCGCTGCGGCTTGCGGCCCTGGCCCACGCCGGGCGGGGTGCCGGTGGCGATGATGTCGCCCGGCTCCAGCGTCATGAACTTCGACAGGTAGCTCACCAGCTGGGCCACGCTGAAGATCATGGTGGCCGTGCTGCCGGTCTGCATGCGCTTGCCGTTCAGGTCCAGGTACAGGTCCAGCTGCTGCACGTCATAGACGTCGTCCTTGGTCACCAGCCACGGGCCGACGGGGCCGAAGGTGTCGCAGCCCTTGCCCTTGTCCCACTGCGGGCCACGTTCGAGCTGGAACGCGCGCTCGGACAGGTCGTTGACGACGCAATAGCCGGCCACGTACTGCAGCGCCTCTTCCTCGCTCACGTATTGCGCGCGGGTGCCGATCACCACGCCCAGCTCCACTTCCCAGTCGGTCTTCTTCGACCCTTGCGGCAGCATGACGGGATCGTCCGGTCCGTTCAGGCAGGAGATGGCCTTCATGAACACGATCGGTTCCTTGGGCACGGGCATGCCCGCTTCGGCCGCGTGGTCCGAGTAATTGAGGCCGATGCCGATGAACTTGCCCACCTTGGCCAGCGGCACACCGAAGCGGGGATTGCCGCGCACGGCCGGCAGCGTCTCGGGATCGAGCTTGGCCAGCTTGCGCAGGGCCTTGGGCGACAGCTGGTCGGCGTCGATGTCGGCGATCACGCCCGACAGGTCGCGCAGCTTGCCGAAGTCATCGATCAGGCCAGGTTTCTCTTTGCCGGGGCGGCCGTAACGCACGAGTCTCATACTTATCCTTGGTTGCCAAACGGGAGGGAAATGCCCGCCATTCTAACCGAACGATAACTAGTACACGCCCTGGCGCAGCCATTTGTTGGCGATGATCTTGGTGCCGCGCACCACGGGGCAGCCCGCGTGCAGCGTTTGCTGGTCGGGCCGCTGGCCGGCGTCCGTGTTGAGGAAGAACAGGGCATTGCCCTTGCGGGGGAACACTTCCAGCCCGAGGTTGGGGAAGGCCGTGCCGCCGCCCTGTTCCACCGCGCTCAAATAGAGGATGAAGGTGGCCAGGCGCTGGCCACCCCGGCGCAGGTGGGCGCGGTGGCCGTCCGAATCGGGATTGAGCCAGTCGAAATGGGGCCGGTACTCCTGCGCCACGCCGTACTTCTGCAGCTGGAACGGCTCGCCGCAATCGGGCGGCCACTGGGCGATGGCGGCCAGGCGCTGCTCGATGCGGTCGGCCAGTGCGCTCTCGCCGCGCTGGATGAAGGCCATCTCGCTGGTGCGCCCTTCATGCACGGTGCTGGCGCCATCCTCCTCGCTGGTGACGGTGGAGCGCGTGTAGCGCCCGGCGCAGTGGGCCACGATGGCGTCGCATTCGTCCTCGTCCAGCACGTTGCCCAGCAAGACCAGGCGCGGCTGGCGCAGCGCGCACAGGATGTCCACCGCGCGCCCGTCCACGGCCAGCCGGTTGCGCGAGGTGTCGACCTGGGGCAGCGCCACGCACCGATCCGGCGCCAACGGGGCGGCGCCCAGCGCCTCGCCGATGGCGGCGCGGGCGAACGCCATGCTGTACTGGCCGGAACGGGCCATGCTGTCGGCCATGTCGTGCGGACTGCAGGCGCGCGCCAGGTTGTCCCGGATCCAGGCCTGCCAGTCGGGTGGCAGGGTGGCAAACACGGAGGTGGTCATGCTCTTCGTCCCCAGTAAAGTGCAGTGTCAGTGCGCCGGACTGCCCGATGGAAGACTCATTTTACCGGAATGGGCGGCCCGTTTGCGCGCCGGCGTGCGGCTGCGCCACACATAACGCAACAGTCCCGGCAGCTGCAACGCCACCAGCACGGCGAAGCCGCAGCGGTAGGCCGCCGCCGGATACTGGTGCAGCAGGTTGGGCTGCCAGCAACCCAGCAGCTGGCCGAAGCCGGCCTGCACGGCGAACGCGCCCAGGAAGATCAGCAGGTTGAGGCAGGTGGCGGCCCGCCCCGTCAGGGCCGGCGGCATGCTCTGCGCGACGATGGCGTATTCGATGCCGGTAATGGTCCCCACCAGCGTAAACAGCACCGACAGCAGCTGGTAGCTGGGCGCGTAGCCGATCACGAAACCGAGCTGCACGGCGATGAACAGGGCGATGCCGGCCGCCGCCACCGTCAGCGGCCGCACGCCGCGCCGGCCGGCCCATTCCGTCACCATGCCCACGAAGATGGCGCCGAAGATGATGGCGGCCATGCCCAGGTACAGCAGATAGGCCACGGCCGCGTCGGCAAAGCGGGCCACGTCGCTCAGCCAGCGCCCTATCCACAGCCCCTGCATGCCGAAGAATACCGTGTGCGGCACCAAGACCAGGGCCGCCGTCTCGCGGAAGGCCGGGTGGCGGTAGACGTCGAGCACGGCCTGGCGCGTGAGGGGCGCGCCGCGCGCGGGCGGCGGCGCCGGCGACAGCACATGGATCAGCAGGGCGATGGCCGCCGCCGCCAGCCCCAGGCCGATGAACAGGCCGCGCCAGTCCGTGTAGTGCAGCGCCAGCCGCACCGGCAAGGTGGCCGAGGCGGCGCCCAGCCCGCCCACGGCGATCAGGTAGCCGTGCACCGACGGCAGCCTGGCCGGGGCGATCCAGGTCGAGATGGCCTTCACGGCCGACATGAAGCAGCCGCCCAGCCCCAGGCCGATGATGGCCCGGGCCCACATCAGCTGCACGAAGCTGTGGCCGCCCGCGAAGGCCAGCGCGCCCAGCGCCGCCACCAGCAGCAGCACCGGCTGCACCCGGCGCGGCCCCCAGCGGTCGAGCGCCATGCCCACCGGCAGCTGGACCAGGGCGAAGGCGAAGAAGAAGGCGCTGGTCAGCAGGCCCAGCTGGCCCGGCGTGAGCCCCAGCGCCGCCACCAGCTGGGGCGCCAGCATGGCGTTCACGGTGCGCAGCAGGCACGACAGGTAGTGCCCCAGTGCGAACGGCAAGAACACCAGGCAGAACATGGCCACGGCGCCCAGCTGTCCCGGTTGGCGGATGGGCGCGGCCACGGCGCGCTCCCTAGGCCGCGCTGCTGTGCGCCACGCAGGCGCCGGCGCCGTCCTCGTCGTGGCGGGCCGGCGTCAGCGGGATCACCTTGCGCGGCGCCGACGGATGGCCGCCCCCTTCCGTCTCGAAGAAGAACTTGTCGCGCCCGAAGGCCGGGCGCAGGTCGTCCATCCAGGTCGCCTGCGGGTCGTAGCGGGCGTAGAACGGCTTGCGCACCCAGTCGGCGTTGCGCGCTTGCAGGAACTGCAGCGCGAACACCTTCTCGCCGGCGATGTTGGCCACGCCGTCGATCACCACCTTGCCGGGGAAGGCGCTCATGGACGGGCCGCGCACGGTGCGCGCCAGGCCCGACACCATCTGGTAGGCGGCCTGGAAGATCTCGTGCGCCTTCACCAGCGGCAGCTGGAAATATGCGCGCGGGCCCGTGTCGCGCTCGACGAACATGTAATAGGGGATGGCGCCCAGCCGTACCCCCGTCTGCCACAGTTCGGCCCAGCTCTTCGGGTCTTCGTTGATGTGGCGGATCAGCGGCCCCTGCATGCGCAGCGTGGCGCCGGTGCCCACGATGCGCTTGACAGCCTGCTGGGCGATGGGCTGGCGCAGCTCCACGGCGTGGTTGTAATGGCCCATGATGGCCATGTTCTTGCCGGCCGCGACCACCCGCTCGAACAGGCGCAGCAGGTCGTCGGCGTCGGCGTCCGTCACGAAGCGCTGCGGCCAGTAGGCCACCGACTTGGTGCCGATGCGGATGTTCTGGATGTGGGCCAGCTCCGGCACCAGCAGCGGCTCGATGTAGGAGGCCAGCGAGCGGGTGTTCATGATCAGCGGGTCGCCGCCCGTGATCAGCACGTCCGTCACTTCCGGGTGCAGCTTCAGGTATTCGGCCAGCTCGTGCGACTCGCGGGCGTCGAACTTCATGTCGTCCATGCCCACGAACTGGGGCCAGCGGAAGCAGAAGGTGCAATAGGCGTGGCAAGTCTGGCCGGCGCTGGGGAAGAACAGCACGGTCTCCTTGTACTTGTGCTGCAGGCCCCGCAGCGGGGCGTCGTTCACGCGCGGCACATTGTGCGTCATCTGGCCGGCCGGGTGCGGGTTCATGCGCATGCGGATGGCGCGCACCAGCTGCACCAGGGCGGCCTGGTCGCCGCGTCCCAGCACCAGCTCGCGCAGGCGGACGTACTCGTGCTCGGGCAGCATGTCGCGGTGGGGGAAGGTGAGGCGGAAGATGGGATCGTCCGGGATGTTGTTCCAGTCGATCAGATGGTCCATCACATAGGCGTTGGTGCGAAACGGCAGCACGTGCGAAACCACCTGCACGGCTTCGCGCAGTTCGGGCGGCATGGCGGCCCACTGGGGCGCCTGGGCGATGGTCTGGCGGATATAAGGCTTGAACTTGACGCTGGCGGCTTCGGTAGTCATGGCGTGCTCCTGTCGCGGTGGGGTTGCCGGGAATTCCATGCTAGGCCGCGGCCGGGCGGCGGGATTGCCGTACATCAACAGGTGGTGCAAAAAGTTGCGTTGTGGAACAAATCCTTGAGGCGTCGCGGCCGGCGCGGCGGCGCAGGCCGCGCGCTTGCGCTAGCGCAAGCGGCGGACGGCGCCGGCGGCGTACAGTACGTCATGCGCACAGGCAACATTTTCCCTCCGCACCACGCAAAGGACAGACATGACACGCACACCGCACACCGCTGCCGCGGCCGCCCTGGCCCTGGCCCTGGCCGGGCTGGCCGGCATGGCCGGCGCCGCCAACGAACCGACTGAAAAGGACGCCATCGCCATGGCCGAACGGGGCGCCGCCTACATGAAGGCCCACGGCCGCGACGAAATGATGAAGCGCATCAGCGCCAAGGACCCGGACTTCGTGCAGGGCGCGCTGTACGTGGACATGCGCGACCTGCACACGGGCATCGTGCTGGCCCACCCCATCAATCCCTCCATCGTGGGCAAGGACTTGCTCGACGTGCCCGACGCCAGCGGCAAGCGCTACCGGCGCGACATCATCGAGCTGGCCCAGAAGCAGGGCAAGGGCTGGGTCGACTACCAGTACAAGAATCCCACCAGCGGCAAGATCGAACCGAAGACCACCTACATCCTGCGGGTGGGCGACGTGGTGCTGGAGGCCGGCATCTACAAGAAATAAGGGACGGCCTGCCCGCGCTGGCGCGGCCGCCTCATCCATCCACCTGCGGCGGGAGTCGTCATGCTCAACAAACTGAAGATAGGGCCGAAACTGCTGCTGGCGCCCGGCCTGGTGCTGCTGCTGCTGCTGTGCACCTCGGCCGCCGGCTACTACGGCATGGTGCGCCAGAACGCCTCGCTGGAAAACCTGGTGCAGGTGCGCGCGGCGCGCCTGAAGGCGGCGGCCGACGTGGGCGGCGAAGCCAAGCACGCGCACGCCAACATCTACCAGCTGCTGGCCTGGACCAACGGCAGCTTCGCCCAGCAGCGGCTGGACGCCCTGGCGCGCGAACTGCGCGCCCGCCACGTGGCCATCGCCGCCCAGCTGGCGGCGCTGGCGGCCGTGGCCGACCCGGCCGAACGGACCTTCGTGGACGCCTCCAGCGAGGCACTGGCGGCCTACCGCAAGGCGGTGCAGGAAACCATGGAGCTGGCCCAGATGGACCAGTCGATCGCGGCCAACTCCATGGCCCGCGCCGAGCAGCAGTTCGGCCGCCTGAACGGGGCGCTGGCCAGGCTGGCGGCGCTGGAGCAGCAGCTCAGCGTACAGGCCCACGCCCGCGCCAAGGCCGAGTTCCACACGCTGGGCGCTACCATGGCCGGCCTGTTGCTGCTGTCGGTGGCGCTGTCGCTGCTGGTGACGATGCGGGTGCGCGGCGCCATGCTGCGCGACATCCGCGCCATCGCCGCCGTGGTGGTGCAGCTGGCCGCCGGCAAGCTGGCCGCGGGCGCCCGCAACGACGGCCACGACGAGATCGCCCACACGGCGCGCCTGCTGGACCGCACCATGGTCCAGCTCAACGCCACCCTGCGCACCATCCTGGGCGCCGTGCAGACCATCGATGTGGCGGCGCACGACATCGCCGGCGGCAATCTGGACCTGTCGGCCCGCACCGAGCGCCAGGCCGGCTCGCTGGAAGAGACGGCCAGCGCCATGGAAAGCCTGACGGCGGCCGTGCGCGACAACGCGGCCCACGCCCAGCAAGCCTGCCAGCTGGCCGACGGCGCCTCGCAGCTGGCCGAACGGGGCGGCGCGGCCATGGGCCAGGCCGTGACCACCATGGAATCGATCCGCGCCAGCGCGCGCCAGATCGTCGACATCACGGGCGTGATCGACGGCATCGCCGCGCAGACCAACATCCTGGCCCTGAACGCAGCCGTCGAGGCGGCCCGCGCCGGCGAACAGGGCCGGGGCTTTGCCATCGTCGCCTCCGAGGTGCGCACGCTGGCCCAGCGCTCGGCCGCCGCCGCCAGCCAGATCAAGGGCTTGATCGCCACCTCGGTGGCCACCATCGACAGCGGCAGCGCCTCGGTGCAGCAGGCCGGCGAACGGATGGGCGAGCTGGCCGCCTCGGTGCGCCAGGTGAACGACATCATCCGCCGCATCAGCGCGGCCAGCGCCGACCAGGCCCAGGGCATCGCCGAAGTGAACCAGGCCGTGGGCCAGATGGACGAAGTGACCCAGCAGAACGCGGCCCTGGTGGAACAGGCCGCCGCCGCCGCCGCCAGCCTGCAGGACCAGGCCGAGAACCTGACCCGCGCCGTGGCCGTGTTCCAGCTCGACGAGACGGCTGCCCCCGCGGACGCGCCGGCCATGGGACGGGCGCAAGGTGCGGCAACGGTTGCGGCGATGGCTATGGCGGCGGCACCGCCATCGGCTGCCGCCGCATCGGCCGCCATCCAGGCCAGGCGGCCGCGCCAGCCGCAACGGCCGGCGCCAACCATGACAAATGCACATCAAACGGGCGCCCGCCATCCCCGCCACGCGTAAAAATCGTCCTCCGCCGTCACTTTTCCCGCCAATTTCACGCAACGGGAAGCCGGAAGCGGCGATAATCGGGGATAGGCAGGCCAGCGCGAGGGGGCCGGCTGGTTTATAGTGCTGCTTTTGTATCGCGCCGCTGTTGACCGTGCCGCCCTGCCCGCGCCGCCCTGCGCAGCCGCCGCTGCGGCCGTCGCCGCAGCCGCTCCCTTACCCGATAAGCGCCATGACCTCAGCCGCAGTCCCAGCCTTGCCAGTCGAAAACACGGTGGAAGACGCCCTGCTGCGTTCCATCCGCATCCCGCCGCGGCCCAGCCTGCTGGTCGACCTGCAGCAGGAACTGGCCGAGCCGGACCCGTCGCCGCGCCGCATCGCCCGCATCATCGGCAACGACGTGGGCATGTCGGGCGCCCTGCTCAAGCTGGCCAACTCGCCGTTCTACGGTGCCGGGCGCAAGGCCAAGTCGGTGGAACAGGCCATCAACTTCCTCGGCATCAACCACTGCGCGGCCCTGCTCACAGGCCTGCTGGCCAAACAGGCCATCGAAGGCAACGAGGCCACCCTGGACCAGTTCTGGGAAGTGTCGGCCCGGCGCGCCCAGGCCCTCGTGTTCACCTCGCGCCAGCTGCGCGTCGCCCCGCCCGACATCGCCCACACTTTCGGCCTGTTCTGCGACATCGGCGTGCCGCTGCTGATGAACCGCTTCCCCGGCTACGTGGACACCTTCGCCGCCGCCAGCAACGACCCGGTGCGCCGCTTCACGGAAGTGGAGGATGCCCGCCACCAGACCAACCACGCCGCCATCGGCTGCCTGCTGGCCCGCAACTGGGGCCTGTCGCCGGACGTGTCATGGGCCATCCTGCTGCACCACGACTACCGGGTGCTGGACGACCCGGCCACCGACGATGCCGTGCGCTCGCTGGTGGCGCTGTCGGTGCTGGCGGAAAAAGGCATCCAGCGCTACCACGGCAACGCCGTCTCGCTGGAGTGGGAAAAAGGCGGCGCCCCGGCCTGCCGCCACCTGGGCCTGTCGGAAGACGAGACGGCCGACCTGCTAGACGAACTGCACGAAACCTTTCATAACGAACGCTAGGCCGCAGCGGCCGCGCGCTGTTCCGGGCGCGCCGCCGCGCCCGCCCGGACCGCCCTCAACAAGAAGAAACCATGCCCAAGAACAAGCGCCCCGTCCCCCGTAAATCCGCCGACACGCCCGAGCTCAAGGATGAGCTGCTGACCCGCAACCTGTGCGAACTGGCCCTCGAGCTGGCCGAGCAGGAAGAACCCGAGGCCATGAGCGAGCTGCTGCGCCAGCGCGAGAGTACCTTCCACAAGCTGGTGCGCAAGCTGCTCAACCAGCACAAGGACGAGGTACTGTACGGCGCCGTCGAGCAGGCCAAATACGAGGACGTGGGCGCCTACCAGTACCTGCGCGCGGCCATCGAGGAAGCGGCCGGCACCGTGCTGCTGCGGCGCGACAACGCGCCCGAGCTGGAAATCGACGCCTTCGCCATCCCCCTGTTCGTGCACAGCACAGGCGGGCTGGACCCGGCCCACGACTTCCAGGACCCGGACGCCTACGACGCCCTGCTGGCCAGCTTCGTGCAAGGCCAGCTGGAAAGCCCCAAGGCCAAGGTGGTGCTGATCGGCCACGCTTACGACCTGGGCGAGATGGACCGCATCACCTACAGCGAACTGCACGAGATGGTGCGCGAGGCGGCCACCTCGATGACGGACAAGAAGCTGGTGCCCACGCCCGCCATCGAGCGCAGCCTGGCCGGCTGGAGCCCGGCCGGCTTCGGCCCGGACGACGCGGCCGTCGAACTGCGCTTCCTGGTCGGCTTCGCCCTCAAGCGGGCCGACGACCCGTTCTACAAGGTGCCGGCCGGCGAGGCGGCGGCCGACGCCTATTTCGCCCGCCGCATGGCACACTACCAGCGCTGGACGGAACAGTACGCGCCGCTGGTGCAGCGCTGCCTGGGCGGCGCCCGGCCGCTGCAACTGAACTTCCTGTACCAGGATCTGTTCTTCGGCGCCAAGCAGCAGGGCGTGGCCGAACACGACATGCTGCAGCTGCTGGCCACGCTGAACCAGGCGCTGGCCGAACGGGGCGCGGACCCGGCCCAGGCCACGGCCATCGTCGGCCCGGCCGACGTCGACCACGAGATGCAGCTGCGCACCTGCCTCTACCTGGACGGCGCCGAGCTGGCCGCCTGCGACAAGCCGCTCGACTTGGGCGCCGACCTGGAAACGGAAGTGGCCGACTTGCGCGACGCGCTGGCCAGCATCGGCCTGCGCCAGCTGTCCGTGGCCCTGAAATTCGACCCCAGCGGCGCCCCCGTCGAGCCGCAACCGCTGTAACGTCCGGGCCGATCGGGGCGTACCCCGGGCCGTTTGACAGCGGCCGGACAGCCGAGGATACTGGGCCTAGGCAGCCTGTCGGACTTAGGGAGTCGAAGCGAAAAAATAGCTGGGCGAGGCCAGATTTTGACGATTTCGCAGTGCCCATAGCGAGCTATGGGCCGAGAAAGCGGCGAAATATGGGCCGTCCCAGGTATTTTTGCAGCCGACGATCCTAAGTCCGGCAGGCTGCTAGTAGCGGCCCCCCGGCCGCGGCCTGGGCGGCGCAGGCGTCAAGCTCCGCCGTACGATGACGGCGCCCCACGCTGGCGCCGCGGAGGAGAGTAGTCATGTTGAGCCGCATTGCCATCCTGTGCCTTGCCCTGCTGGCGGGCTGCGCCAGCGCGCCGCGCGACAGTGCCGTCGGTCCCGCGCCGGCCGGCCTGTTCCAGGACCAGTTGTTCGGGCCGCCGTCGGCCGCCGTCAGCGCCGCCGACCTGTTTACCGTCACCCCGGCCATGGACGCCTATCTGCAAGAACAGGTGCTGCGCAAGCAGCACGGCAAGGACAAGCGCCAGGCCCTGTTCAACGCGCTGTACCGTCACGACAAGCTGCAGCTCGAATACGATTCGACCATGACCCGCAACGCCGAGCAGACGTTTACGGCGCGGCGCGGCAACTGCCTGTCGCTCGTCATCATGACGGCCGCCCTGGCCCACCAGCTGGGACTGGAAGTGCAATACCAGAGCATCACCATGGACGATGCGTGGAGCCGCAGCGGCAACCTGTATTTTTCCAGCGGCCACGTCAACCTGATCCTGGGCCAGCCCAAGCTGGACCTGAGCAAGGGCTATAACTCCCAGCAATACATGACGGTGGACTTCATTCCCATCCCGGAACTGGCCAAGCAGCAGGCCCAGCAGCTCGACGAGCGCACCGTGGTGGCCATGTACATGAACAACCGGGCCGCTGAACTGCTGGCGCAAAAGCAACTCGACGACGCCTACTGGTGGGCCCGCAAGGCGATCGACCAGGACCCCGGCTTTCTCAACGCCTACAACACCCTGGGCGTGATCTACCAGCACCATGGCGACCTGGCGGCGGCCGAGCAGGTGCTGCGCCACGCCTGGAACCGCGCTCCCGGCAACACCGTATTCCTGTTCAACCTGGCCCAGGCGCTGGCCGACCTGGGCCGCACCGAGGAGGCGCAAACGCTGCGTGCCCGGCTGGCCCAGCTGGAACCGTATCCGCCGTTCTATTTCTTCAACCAGGGCCAGCAGGCCATGCGGGCCGGCGACTATGACCGCGCCCGCAAGCTGTTCCAGCGCGAACTGGACCGTTCGCCCGACTACCATGAATTCCATTTCTGGATCGCGGTGGCCTCGTTCAAGCTGGGCGACCTGGCCCAGGCCGACCGCCACATGAAACAGGCCATGGAGAACAGCACCACGCGCGGCGACCACGACCTGTATGCGGCCAAGCTGGACCGGCTCAAGGCCTACGAGGCGCAGCCGGCCAGGCAGTAGCGGGCCGGTGCCCATGGCCGGCGTGGCGGCGGCAACCGGGGCAGCACCGGCGGTAGCGCCGCCCGCGGCGGACATGCGCCTGTGGCGGGCCAGCCGCGGCGCCGGCTTGACAGAATGTTGCGGGTGCGCAACAATTGCAAAAAAAGTAAACTGTCAGCCCGCCTCCGCCCAAGGATACCGCCATGCACCGATTCTGGTCCGCTCTTACGCTCGCTAGCCTGCTGACTGCCTGCGGTGGCGGCGGTGGCGGCAGCCCGGCCTCCGTGACCGGCGCCGCGTTGACCTTCGCGCCCAACCCGCTGGCCATCGCGGCGGCCGCCGGCACGTCCGCCACGGCCACCGTCAACGCCAGCGTGAACCGGCCCGCCGACTTCGACAGTTCCACCGTGTTTGCCTACCTGGTCGATGGTGCCGGCGTGCTGTTGCCCAACGCCCAGCTGGTACACGATTCCAGCCTGGCCTACCACGCCACCGTGCAAACGGCGCCCACCCTGGCGGCCGGCCGCTACCAGGGCAATTTCACCGTCAAGCTGTGCCGTGACAGCGGCTGCGCCAGCCAGTACCCCGGCTCGCCCATGATGCTGCCCTACGACATCCAGGTCACGCCGGCCGGCACGCCCCCCTTCAGTGCCAGCAGCAGCGCCCCGCTGACGGTCACCTTGTACCAGGGTGGCGCCCTGCCGCCGCCCGCCGCCATCCATGTCCAGGCCGGCGGGCGCAGCTGGACCGCTGCCAGCGGCGCACCCTGGCTGGTGCTGGGCAGCACCAGCGGCAGCGGCGACGCCACCGTGACGGCCAGCTATGCGGCGAGCGGCCTGGCGCCCGGCCAGTACAGCACCGCCATTACGCTGACGGCCGGCGACGGCCAGGTGGCCAGCTTGCCCGTCACGCTGACGGTGCTGGCGCCGGCCTTCCAGGTCAACAGCGACGGCGTGGTGTTCACGGCCATCAACGGTGCCCCCATCGCGCCCCAGAGTGTGCAGTTCGCCATCAATAACGCCCAGGCCACGCGCTGGGACGCCGCCAGCAGCGCGCCCTGGCTGCGCGCCAGCCCCAGCCAGGGTGTCACCCCGGCCACCAGCACGCTGTCGATCGATCCCACGGCGGGCTCGCTGGCCAGCGGCAGCTACAGCGCCACCCTGACCCTGACCGCCAGCGGCATCGCGCCGCGCCTGCTGCCGGTAGCGTTGCAGCTGGTGCGCCCCACCTTGCTGGCGTCCAGTCCCAGCGTGACGCTGGGCGGCACTTATGGCCGTGATTTCAGCGCACGCAACCTGACGCTCAGCCTCAACACGGGCAACAACCTGTGGCCTTGGCTGATGAGCCTCCCGCCGGCCTGGGCCAACGCCAATGTGCTGACCGGTAATGTCGGCAATGCCGGCAGCACCGTCGTGCTCACCCCCAGCCCGGCGGCCGCCCCCATCGGCAGCAGCAGCACCCGCCTGCTGGTCTCGGCCACCGTGAACGGCGATCTGCTCACCCTGCCCGTCACGCTGGCCCTCAACAAGGATCAGCACAAGCTGCTGCCGGCCGAAACGGGCGTGGCCCTGAGCAGCTCGCCGGCCTGGTCCCGCTTAAGCCGCAGCATCGCCATGGTCGACAATTATGGCCAGACGCCGGCCTGGACGGCGGCGAGCGACAAGGCGTGGCTGACGGTGAGCGGCAGCGGCGCCAGCCTGTCCCTGACGGCCGACCCCGGCAGCCTGGCGCAAAACAGCCTCAACTACGCCACCGTCACCGTCACGCCCGCCGACAGCGCCATGGCGGCGGTGCCGATCCGGGTCGCATTCTGGAAAGGCAGCGCCAGCCCCACGGCGCCCATGTCGCCCCATCCCCTGTACCGCAACGTGGTGGCCGATCCGATCCGACCGCTGGTGTACGTCCACAACGGCGGCACCAGCGTCGATGTCTACCACGTGCACACGGGCCAGCTGGTCGATACCCTGACCGGCTTTGGCGGCGCGCTGGGCGACATGGCCGTGTCGGCCGACGGTGCGCTGCTGTACGCCTATACGCTGGACAAGGGCGTAATGGAAGTGCGGGCGCTGGCCACCAAGGCCGTGCAGCAGCGCTGGTCGCTGCCGCACCAGCCGGACCGCAGTGCGCGCCTGGCGCTGCTGCGCCCGAACGGCGTCGACCTGCTCGCCCTCAACGACGGCAGCATCTACACCAGCACCGGCAGGCTGCTGGCCAGCTTGCCGATCCAGGGCGGCACGCTGAGCGCGGCGCCCGACGGCAAGCGCCTCTACGTGCAGGAGGAAGGGGGCACGGCCATCCACCTGAGCACCTACGGCATCGACTACGCCGAGGTGGGCGGCGGCACCCTGTTCGCGGCCCTGTTGCCGGCGGCCACCCACCTGGGCAACGGCAGCGGCGGCCAGGACCTGGCCGCCAGCGCCGACGGCAACTATCTGTACGCGGCCAGCAGCACGCCCACCCAGTGCAGCGTGCTCAACACGCGCGACCTGGGCACGCTGTCCTACCTGGCCAGCGGCGGCTATGCGCCCACCAATGTGGAAGTGGGCAGCGATGGCCGCATCTATTGCGGCGTGGCCGGCAAGAGCAGCACCACGACCGACGTGTGGGTCTACGACGCGCTCGGCGCGCTGCATCAGCAGCTCAAGTTCGTGCCCGCCGGGCGCCAGCTGGCCCCGCGCCAGATGGTCATTTCCGGCGACGGCTTCATGTTGATCGGGCTCACCGATGATGGCGTGCTCAACATCGTGCCGGTGGGGCCGTAGGCAGCAGACAGACGGCCGGTCAGCCATCGCAGGATCAACTCCGGGCCACGTCGGCTTGCTCCAGCAGCACCGGCCGCAGTCCATGCGTGGCGCAGTGGCGCAGATAATCGTGTCGCCGGTCCTGCGCGGTAATGCGGCGCAGCACGGCGCCGTCCGCAGCCAGATACTCCACCGCGCCGGTGACCACGACAAAGACCACCAGCGGCGTGTCGCCGGTGGCCTGCCACCAGTCGACATTACCCTCCGGTTCGTACACATAGGCGTGCGGGCCCAGCTGTTCGCCCGTTCCCAGTTGCCGGTAGCCTTCGAGATTGAAGGCGTGTACATGGCCGGTATGCCGGTGCAGTCCCAATTTAACGCCAGGCGCCAGGCGCATCAATTCCACCCAGCCCGCGTCGCCGGGCAAAAATTGCAATGGTCGCGACCATTTCCCCTCCCCTTCCACGATCCACTCAGGGCCCAGCGTTGTGTATTGTGCAGTTTGCATATTCCAGCCTTTCAAAAAAGTGATGGGACTTCAGAAGGTGTAGATCAGGCCGCCATTGACGGTGTGTTGCGTCGCCCCCGGGGCCGGCACGTCTTGCCAGTAGGCCGCCACCGGGAACGCGGCATCACGACTGTTGCGCACCACGGCGGCCGTGGCCCACAGCGTGAGGGCCGGGGCGAAGCTGTGCTCCCAGCCGCCGCTCAACAGCAGGGCGCGCGCGTCGGTCACATTGGTGCGCGCGCCGTAGATACCGAGGCGCAGCAGATCGCGGGCGCCGACCTTGCGGTTGACCCCGGCCCACACATGCTGCAGCGACGTGTCGCTGCCGGCCGCGGCGTCGGGCGCGCGCACCAGGTTGTAGGCGGCAAACCAGGCGTTGACGCCTTGCTCGTAGCGGGCGCCCGCGATCAGTTCGTGCGACGCCTCAAACAGGTCCGACAGATGCCCCTGCTGATCGCGGGTGGCGTCGTAGATTGCCCGGAAATCCAGGCCTCCCCGCTGGTAGCTGAGCACGCCCGCGGTGGTGCGGCAGGCGCGCTCGCCCACGCTGGCCTGTAAGCCGATGGCCAGGCCGCCACGCCCGGCGCTGCGATAGCCGACCGTACGGCTCCACGCATTCCAGCTATGGCCCTTGGTCAGCGTGGCGGAACCGGACCAGTTCAGGCCCATCGGATCGATATACCAGACGTCGTTGCTGTAAGCCATGGAGCGGCCCGCTTCCAGCTTGCCCCAGGTCTTGCTCTCCACGCCCAGCGTGGCATAGCGGCTGAACAGCAAGCCGTCGCTGCCGACGGTGCCGGTGGCGGTATTGAAGCCGCTTTCCAGCCGGGTCAGCAGTTGCAGATCGGGCGTCAAGGCCTCGGCCGCCTGCATGCCGACCAGGCTGGTGCCCCATTCGCTGTTCGAGGCGCGCATGACGTGCCCGTTGTGCGCGCCGATGTGGTCGACGTAGGACAGCCCGGCGGTCACCGTACCGTACATGGTGGGGGCGTCGGTGGCATGGGCGGATGCCATGGCGATCAGCAGCGCGGCGCTGGCCAGGAGGCGGTGCAGCTTAGACGGCATAAGGTTGGTGAATGAATTGAACAGGTGTACAGTGTCGCAAGCTAGGGCCTGGGCCAGCAGAGCCAGTCCGGGCAACTTTCAGGGTGCCGGTTGGGACGCTTCCGTACCGGTTTTTACAGCCACTACAGGTCCCGATGGCGCCAGTTCTTCCGATTACCCTTGCGCTGCCGGCGCGTGGCTCCCGGCAAATCCTGCGTTCCATGCACCAGCAGATGCGGGCCGCCATCGTCGATGGCCGGCTGGCGGCCGGTTTGCGCTTGCCCGGCTCGCGCACGCTGGCCGAGCACTGCGGCGTTTCGCGCAATTGCGCCATGGCCGTGTACGACTTGCTGCTGAGCGAGGGATTGGTCGCGGCGCGGCCCGGCGGCGGCACGTTCGTATCCGACATCTACCCGGCCGATCCACCCCGCGCAACAAACGTGGCGGCCGACCGGACTGCCTTGCTGCTGCCGCGCTGGCGCAATGAGCCCACCGTGCTGCGACCGTCGCCGGCAGCGCAGTTCGAATACGATTTCATCGTGGGCTTGCCCGATACCACCCAGTTTCCATTCGATACCTGGCGCCGCCTGGACGGCCGCGCGGTGCGCCAGCTGGAGCGCGCGCCGGCCGAATACGCGGCGCCGGAAGGACGGGCGGCGCTGCGGACGGCGATCGCCAAGCATGTCTCGTTTGCCCGTGCCGTGGCCTGCGGCGGCGGCGACGTGCTGGTCACTTCCGGCGCGCAGCAAGCCTTCGACCTGCTGGCGCGCATTTTCATCGAGCCGGGCAAGACCAAGGTAGCGATCGAAGATCCGGGCTATCCGCCGTTGCGCTGGGCGCTGGAAAGCGCCGGCGCCGTGCTGGTCCCGGTGCCGGTGGACGCGCAAGGCATGGTGGTCGATCGCATTCCGGACGACGCGCGGCTGATCTGCGTGACGCCGTCCCACCAGTTTCCGATGGGGCAGGCCATGTCGCTGCAGCGTCGCATGGCCTTGCTGGCGTTCGCGCGCGAGCACGGCAGCCTGATCGTCGAAGACGATTACGATGGCGAGTTCAGCCATTCGTCGCAGCCGCTGGATGCGCTGAAAAGCCTGGACCGTGCCGACTCGGTGTTTTATGTGGGAACCTTCTCCAAGAGCCTGTTTCCCGGCCTGCGGCTGGGCTATGTCATCGCCCCGGCTTGGGCCCGTCCCGCCCTGGTCGGCGCCAAACAGCGCAGCGACTGGCATGGCGCGGTCGCGGCGCAGGACACCCTGGCGGCCTTCATCGACGATGGCTACCTCGCCCGCCACATCCGCAAAATGCGCCAGGTCTACAGCCAGCGCAAGCAGATCCTGATGCAAGCCCTGCAGCGCCATGTGCCTGGCAAATTGTCGGTGATCCCGGCCGCAGGAGGGCTGCATATCGCCGCGCTGCTGCCCGATGGCGACCCGGCCACACAGGTCGTCGCGGCGGCGGCAGCGGCGGGGATCCGCATCGAGCCGGTCAGCCAGTATGCGCTGGCCGCCGCGCCGCCGAACGGGCTAGTGTTTGGACTGGGCCTGCTTCCCACGCACCTGATCGATCAAGCCGTGCTGCGCCTGGCCAGGCACCTGCGATAGCGTCGTGGGCGCCTTGCGGCGGACTTGGATGGCGTGACGATGGGATGCGGTACCGGATGCGGCCGTCTGCAGATGCTACCATCGTGTAGAATCTTTGATAATTACAAATTATCTAACAATATATGAAAACAAATGCATCCGCGGCGACTTATATCGTTTTCTTGTGCACACTGCTGTCTGCTTGCGGCGGTGGAAATAGTTCTACGCCACCAAGCACTTCTTCATTAACGGGCAGCGTCAGCAATCTGACCGCATCAGGTCTGGTGCTATCGAATGGCACGGATACCGTTGCCGTAGCGCCGTATGCCACCAGTATCACGTTCCCAACAAAAATAGCTAACGGCACGGCCTACCACGTGAGCATCGCCAGCCAACCACCGGGTTTCACGGATATTTGCGTGCTCAATAATGGCGTCGGTACGGTGAGCAATTCCGGCGCCCCAGACATCGCGATTGCATGCCACGCAGCCAGCGCTGTGGTTACCACGTTCGCCGGCAGTGGCGTTATGGGTAGCACTGATGGGGCAGGAACCGCAGCCAGTTTCAACTCCCCTGGACGTCTCGCAGTCGATGCGTCAGGGAACGTCTACGTGGCCGATACCGGCAACCACCTGATCCGAAAAATTACGCCGGCGGGTGTCGTCACTACGCTTGCCGGGAGCGGCGTACCGGGCAATAAAGACGGCACGGGTACTGCGGCCAGTTTTAATAATCCAGGCGGCGTGGCAGTCGACCTCAAGGGTAACGTCTATGTGGCCGACTCGCGCAACAACTTGATACGGACGATCACGCCAACTGGCGTGGTTGCTACACTTGCAGGTAATGGCAGGTATAACAGTGCAAACGGTATTGGAGCGGCCGCCAGTTTTGCTTTTCCAACTGATGTCACGGTGGACGTTGCCGGCAACGTCTATGTCGCTGACGCGTCAAATAACATGATCCGCAAAATTACCCCAGCAGGTCTGGTGACGACATACGCAGGCCTAGGCAGTCCTGACATACCTGCATTCGGCAATGGTCCTGCCTATGCTGCGGCCTTCAGGTTTCCCGACGGTATTACCATCGATGCCACGGGTAACGCTTATGTCGCCGATAGCCAAAACAATTCGATTCGCAAGATCTCTGTGGCCGGTATGGTCAGCTCGATTGCAGGTGACATCTATGCCAAGGGAGGCAGTACCAATGGTGTGGGGACTGCAGCGACGTTTTCTGCGCCTAACGGCGTTGCGGTCGATGTTACCGGTAGCGTCTACGTGGCAGATTCCGGGAACAACTTGATACGTAAGATCGCCGCCACAGGAACGGTGACGACCATAGCGGGCAATGCCAGCGACAGTAGTATCAATGGTACCGGTGTCGCCGCCAGTTTTCGCAATCCTGTCGGGCTCGCCCTGGACGCCGCCGGCAATATCTACGTATCCGATTCAGGAAGCCACTTGATACGTAAAATTAGTGCGCAGTAAAGTGCTTGAGTCTGAGCTGAGACAAAGCGCGTCAGTATCCGCCTAGAACCTGCCACAGCCGCAATTTTTCCGCATACGGCAAGGTGTAAGCGGGACTGCTCGATGGCAGTTGCACGATGCGATAGCGGGCCGCGTTCTCGCCCAGCACCTTCAGGCCCAGCCGGGCCGCCGTCCCACCGTTAAAAGCGATGGTGGTCAGCGCAGGCAAATCGGCAAGCAACGCCAGCAGATCGTTGTCGTTGCGGTTGCGGATCTGGCTGTCCAGGCTGCCCGCGCGATGGGCTTCCGCCACCACGTCCCACAGTCCCACCTGCCGTGCCAGCAAGGTTTGCAGGCGCGACGCGTAATCGAGCTCCACCAGATCGGCGCCCGTCACTGCCGACATCAACTGCCAGAACCGGTTTTGCCGGTTACCGTAATATTCCTGCCGCGCCAGCGACTGTTCGCCCGGCAAGCTCCCCAGCACCAGCAAGCGGGTGCGCTGGTCGACCACGGGGTCGAAGCAGCGCTTGCGCGTGGTGGCGGTGTCCTGGGCGATGACGGGTGTGTCCCGGGCGACGGGCGATGGGGTGGACATGAACAGGTACTCGGTGGCGTACGGCCCCATGCTGCACGGCAGTGGCGCGGGGCGCTGGTGATCGGAATGCCCGCCATGGTAACACTGCCCGTCCATCCTTTCAGCCTGCCTGGGCGCCGCACCAGGGCAAACCGCCACCCCGCCTGCGGTCCGCCGTGTCGGGGAATTTCCGGTGTAGAATCGTCCGGCAAGCTGAACATAACTACAACAGAGCAACAACTATTGCCGGAGACGCCCATGCCCCCTAGCCGTACCATCGACACCCTGCTGGCCCAGTACAGCGAGAGCCACTTGAACCACATCAATGAATGGGTGCACATTGTCTGTGTGCCCGTGATCGTCTTCACCCTGCTGGGCCTGCTGTGGGCGGCCCATCCGCTGCTGGCCGTGGCCGTCGTCGCGGCGTCGCTGGCCTATTACGCCCGCCTGTCCAAGCCGTTCGCCGTGGGCATGTTCCTCATGGCCGGTTGCATGCTGGGCCTGCTGTCGGCCCTGCCGCCCCATGCCGTGCTGCCGCTGTCGCTGGCCATCTTCGTGCTGGCCTGGATCGGGCAGTTCATCGGCCACAAGATCGAAGGCAAGAAGCCGTCCTTCTTCGACGACTTGCGCTTCCTGCTGATCGGCCCCCTGTTCGTGCTGGGCTTCCTGTACCGCCGCCTGAAACTGGCCTATTGATTCAGGGCCGGCCCGCCACGGCAAACACGAGCTGCCCGCGGGCGGGGCCGTCGTCGGCCAGCAGGATGAAGGCCATTGTGCTCAGCAGCACGTAGCCGAGCACGGTGGCCACTTTGAATCGCAGCGAGGTAGGCATGCCTGTCTCCGGTGGTGAAAGATGGTTTTTTTATAATAGCCACTTTGGCTGACGGCGCGGCGCTATACGGCGCGCGGCTGCGGCGCATCAAATCCATGCGTGGCCAACTTGTCAAAAAAGTAGCCACCAAGCAAGTCCGCGGGAAGCCCGGTATACTGCGTTGATGTCCTCTCCTCTTTTGTTTCTCTCCGCCTGCCTGATCTGGGGTTCCACCTTCTTCGCCATCACCTTGCAGCTGGGCCAGGTGGCGCCGGCCGTGTCCGTCGTCTACCGCTTCGCCATCGCCTCGGCCGCCCTGTTCGCCTGGTGTCTGGCGCGCGGCGACCGCCTGCGCCTGCCGTGGCGCACCCAGGGCTGGATGGTGTTGCAAGGCTTCGCCACGTTCGGCCTGAGCTATATCTGCACCTACACGGCCGAGCAATACCTGGTGTCGGCCCTGGTGGCCGTGCTGTTCGCGCTGATGGTGTTCTGGAACCCCATCTGCTGCCGCCTGATCCTGGGCACGCCGCTCACGGCCCGCACCTGGACGGCGGGCGCCGCCGCCACGTGCGGGGTGACGCTGCTGTTCTGGCAATCCATCGGCGAGGCCTGGACGGCCATGGCCGGCGGCGGCAACGGCCATTTCCTGCTGGGCCTGGGGCTGGCCCTGTGCGCCACCATCTTCAGTTCCATCGGCAACGTGCTGGTGGTCAAGGTACGCCAGCAGTCCGACAACGTGCTGCTCACCATGGCCTGGTCCATGCTGTGGGGCACGCTGCTGGTGGCGGCCTGGGTGCTCGTCAGCGGCCAGCCGTTCACCATGCCCGCCACGGCCCGCTATTGGGGTGGCCTGTTCTATCTGGCCATCTTTGGCTCCGTGATCGCATTCGCCTGCTATTTCACGCTGATCCACCGCATCGGCTCGCACAAGGCTGTCTACATCGGCGTCGTCACGCCCGTCATTTCCGTGCTGCTGTCGATCCGGCTGGAACACTTCCGCCCCGGCCTGCTGGAATGGCTGGGCATGGCGCTGTGCCTGGCCAGCGTGGCCTGGGCCTTGCGCGCCGACGCACCACCCGCACCCACCATCAACCTCGACCTGGAAAGCGCCGCCTCAACATGACCACCTCCCAACTGACGATACGCCCTGCCACGCCGGCCGACGTGGATGCCATTTTCGGCATGATCCACGAACTGGCCGTGTTTGAAAAACTGGAACACCTGGTAGTGGCCAATCCCGCCATGCTGCACGAAGGCTTGTTCGGCGCCCATCCCGCCTGCGAAGCCATCGTGGGCGAGGAAGCGGGCGTGGTGGTGACGTTTGCCCTGTTCTTCCACAACTTCTCGACCTTCCTGTGCCGCAAGGGCCTGTACCTGGAAGACCTGTACGTCAAGCAGTCGTGCCGGGGCAAGGGCTATGGCAAGCAAATGCTGGTGGCGCTGGCCCAGCTGGCGGTGGAACGCAACTGCGGCCGCTTCGAATGGTCGGTGCTGGACTGGAACGAGAACGCCATCAACTTCTATCAAGGTGTGGGCGCCGACCTGTTGCCGGACTGGCGCATCTGCCGCGTCACCGGCGCCGCGTTGCAACAGCTGGCCTCGGCCTGACGGGCAAAAAAAGATCCCACGGGCGCCGCGCGCCGCGTGGGATTGAACCCATGTTGAGTGGGAGGGGAGATTGAATCAACGTCTCCACTATAAACTTGCGGCCGGCGGCGCGCGCACGTTCTTTACATTTGCTTACGCCAGCTCAATATTGCTTACACCTGCCCAACAATCGCCCGCCTTCCGGACCCGATTGATGCGGCACAAAGCCCGTCCCGTGGCGGCCCGTACCATGGATATTCATCTCGTCCGGGAGTCCGCCATGCACAAGTTGCCGCCCTTCGCGTTGCTGGTCTACAAGGCCTATCTGCGTTCCCGGCTGGACCGTTGCCAGCGCCACTTGCACACCATCGCCGCCCAGCGCGAAAACGATTTCCACGCCGAACGCCTGCTGCACCGCGAAGTGGCCGTGGTGCGCGCGAAACTACATATGCTGTGACAGGGCGCGGCCGGCCAGCCGTTCCAGCAATTCAAACGCGCCCTGGGTCAGCAGGGCCAGCACGGCGGCCGGGATGGCGCCGGCCAGCAGCATACCGTTGTCGTTCAGGGCCAGGCCGATGGTGATGCGTTCGCCGTAGCCGCCGGCGCCGATGAAGGCGGCGATGGTGGCCGTGCCCACGCTCATCACGGCGGCCGTCTTCACGCCGGCCAGGATCACAGGCAGCGCCAGCGGCAGCTCCACATGCCACAGCCGCTGGTAAGGCCGCAGGCCCAGCGCCAGCGCCGCCAGCCGCAATCCCTGCGGCACCTGCAGCATGCCGGTACACGTGTTGCGCACCACGGGCAGCAGCGCGTAGACAAACAGCGCCACCAGGGCCGGCACGGCGCCTATGCCGAGCAAGGGAATGAGCAGCGCCAGCAGGGCCAGCGAGGGCACCGTCTGCAGTACGCCCACCAGCGCCAGCACGGCCTGCCGCAGGCGCGGCGCATAGGCGGCCAGCACGCCAAGCGGAATGCCCGTCAGGCAGGCCAGGCCCACGGCGAGCAGCACCAGCGTCACGTGCTGGCGTGTGAGGGGCCATAACTTGTCGTCGAAGATTTTGGCCAGCAGGCCGTCGCGCGGGACCGGCACAGACGGCGTGCCCACCGTCGCGTTCAATGTCGAGGCGGATGGCGAATGGGCCGCCAGCCAACCGCGCGCCACGGCCGCAAAACTCTGGCCGCCGATTTCAGCAGCCGCATTCATGGCGATCATGTCGGCGGCGCTGATGCGCCCCTGCAGCCGCTGCAACGCTATCCAGGCGGCGGGAAAGCGGACCGCGGCATCCAAGCGGTACAGCAGCACGGCATCGTAGCGGGGAAAGTAGCCGCGGTCGTCATCGAGCACGCGCAGGCCGTACTGGCCGATCTTGGCGTCGGTGGAATAGATATCGATCACGTCCACCTGCCCCTGCTTCAACGCGTCGTAGGCGATGCCATGATCGAGGCCGGCCGGCTGCTGCGGCAGGCCGTAGCGCCGCGCCAGTCCGGGCCAGCCGTCGGCGCGGCCGATGAATTCGTGCGACAGGCCGAAGCGCAGCGACGGCAGGGCCGCCAGCGCGCTCAATTTGTGCGGGCCATCCGGGCCGCCGCGCATGGCCAGCGCGTAAGTGTTGTTAAAGCCCAGCGGCACGGCCACGCCCAGTCCCAGCGGCGCCAGCTCGCGTCCGATCTGTGCCAGCGTAGCCGGTTCCTTGTGGCGCAGGATTTCCTGGTCTATGGTGCCCAGGTATTCAGGGTAGAGGTCGATTTTTCCGGCCCGCAGCGCGGCCAGCACGATGGCCGTGTTGCCCAGTCCTGGCAGGTGTTCGGTAGAGGCATAAGGTGCAGCAGTCTGCGCCAGCAGCTCGCCCAGGATGTACGATTCCGTGAAGCGCTTGGAGCCGATGCGCAGCGTGCCCGCCGCGCTGCTTGCAGCTGATGCTGAAGCCGGTGGCGGTGCAGATGCCGATGCCGATCGCGATGCCGACGGCAGCGCCGCAGCCGGCACCGCTGCCTCGGCCGCGCACAGGCAGCCGGCCGCCAGCCAGCCCGCAACCAGGAAAAGCAGCCGGCCGGTCCAGCGTTTTGCATCCATCCGTTCGCGCACGCGCTCTCCCCTGTCGCTTCGTCAATCCGGCAAGCTTACCATCGCCGGGCCGACGCCGCGGATGCGGGTCAGGCGCCGGTGCGGAACATGGAGGCCTTGAGTGCCTGGTTCAGCGTTTCATAGCATTCGTCCAGGTGCGCCTTGTTCTCGCGGCTGCCCGGCTTGGCCAGCGCGGCGCGGATCTCGCGCTGCAGCTCGAGCCCACGTTCCCGCTGCAGGCTGCGCGCATCGGCCGGAGTGGATGCGGCCGGCCGCAGCAGCATATTGGTCAGCCGCTTCAAATGCTCGCGCTGCAGGTTGCGCCGCATGCCGGTGATCTCCTTGCCCGTCTTCAGCTCGCTCCACACGGCCGACTGCACGGTGCCATACAGCTCGTCGAGACTGAGCGCCTTCTTGCCGTCGTCCAGCTTCTCCTGCGCGTCGAGCACGCGGGTGGCCACCACGTCCGACAGCAGCTGGTCCAGCGCCGCCGTCTGCAACATCAGCACCCGCCCGCTCACCGACACGTCGGGCCGGCCGCGCGTCTCGAAGTGGTCGGGCCCCAGCCGGCTGATCATGGCCGGCGCGAACTTGAAGCTGTCGGCCTGGAACAGGCTACCCGTCAGCATCTGCAGCGCGGCCCGCTGGCGTGGCAGGGGCACCGGCGTGAAGGTGGCCCGTCCCGTGCCGGCGTGGTCGCGCAGATAGGTCAGGCCGCCCACGTACTTGACCACCACCGGCAGCGTGCGCGCGAACTGGATGAAACCGTAGTCGAAGCTGCGGCGCAGCGATTCGTAGCTCTCGCCCGGCTTGAGCTGGCGCGTCTGCAGGCGGTCCCACAGTTCGCGCGACAGGGCCAGGCGCCGCTGCACGTAGGCCAGCGGGTCGCTGCCCAGGTCGAAGGCGTTGACGTCGGGGTCGGCCGCGCGGCCGTCCACTTCCTGGTCGGTGCCAAAGGCCAGCTGCGGCTCGCTGGAACGGGCCGCGATCCTGGCCAGTTCATCCTTCTCCTTTTCCGGTGCGATGGGCTTGTAGGCATACTCGATGGCCCAGTAATCGTAAGGCCCCAGCGTGGAACCCACATACTCGCCCTGGCGCTCGCCCTTGACCGACAGGTTGAACGGCGCGTAATCCATCACCGAGCCGGCCATGCCGTTCCTGGCCGTGAAATCGGGGTCCTGCAGCTGCTTGAGGTCGTAGACGGTGGAGGAGCGGAAGTTGTGGCGCAGGCCCAGCGTGTGCCCCACTTCATGCATGACGACCGAGCGCACATAAGCCTGGGCCACGGCGTCGGCCTGCGGGCTGCCCAGGTCGAATTCGCCGCGCGACTCCAGCAGGTCCAGCGCGAAGCCCATTTCCTGGGCCGAGTCCAGCATGTAGTTGCAATGCGTCTCCCCGTCGCCGGCCGGCTGCGCGGCCACGCCGGCGCCGTTCTCGCCGATCACCCGGCGGGCATCGCGCGCGAACACGTCGGACATGCCGATGTCGGCATCGAGGATCTCGCCGCTGCGGGGATCGACCTGCACCGGCCCGACGGCAAACGCGGCGTCGCTGCCGATGAACCAGCGGATCGATGCATGGCGCGCGTCCAGCGTGTCGAAATGGTCCTGCTCCGTTTGCTGGCGCACGACGATGGCGTCCTTGAAGCCGATCCGTTCAAACGCGGCATTCCAGGCCAGCACGCCCTGTTCCACCGCCTTGCGGTATTTTTCCGGGATGTTCTTGTCCAGCCAGTAGACGATGGGCTGCTTCGGTTCCGACAGCGCCAGGGCCGCATCCTTCTTCTCCAGCCGCCAGCGCTCGATCACGTGGCTGGCCGTGGTGGGCGTGACGTCGTCCGTGAAATCGTGGGTGGTGGTGACGAAGTGGCCGATGCGGTCGTCCGCCGGCCGGGCGTGCATGGGTTCGGCCGGCAGCGGCATGAAGCTGTAGTAAAAACCGAGGAACATGCTGCGCGGGTCCGGCAGCGTGGTGGGCGGGCCGGGCAGCGGCAAGGGCTGGGCCGAGATGGGCGGCGGCGAAATCCTGGGCACGGCGTAGTGGGCACTCACCCGCAGGCCCGTCATGGCCTCATCGGCCCGCAGCGTGACGAAGCTGCTGTTGCGCGGGTCCAGCGCGAACGGCAGGCGGTAGGCATATTCAAGGCGGGTGCTGTAGCCGGGAATGTCGCTGAACAGCAGCGCATTGGCCTCGACCAGCACGCCGTGCGTTTGCGGATGGGGCGCGCTGGCCACGGGCGCGGCGGCCAGCAGGCTGTCCGAATAGGCCTGCGACACGGCCAGCGCCTGCGGCGTGCCGCCGCGCGCGCTGTAGCGGGTGTTCTTGGCGATCATCTGCACCACGTTGCCGATACGGTGGAAGTACACCACCTGGCTCTCGCCCATCTGCCCGCCGTACAGGCCACGCTCGCCGATGCCGTTGGTGGTGTTGATCGACATGAAGATGGGCCGGTCGAACATCTCCGGCCGCAGTTCCAGCCACACCTTCTCGTCCTTCTGGTACAGCGGCAGGAAGCCCGGGATATGGGCCGCGCCGCGCACCACGTCGGTGAAGGCCTTGGGCGCCGAGGCCGCGGCCAGCATGGCCGCCAGCGGATTGGCCGGCGCGGCGGCCGTGGCGGCCGGCGTATCGGTATGGGTAGTGGCGGGCGTAGCGGGCGCGCCAGGCGCGGGGCCGGGCGCAGGATCCTGGGCCAGGGCCTGGGCGGCCAGCGCCAGCAAGACGGTGGAAGCGAGGGTTTTCAGGGCGAACGACGGCGGCAACACGGGCATGGCGATCCTGGTACTGGCTAAAAGTCGGGAAAAACGCTCGTGATAATGTACCTGATCGCGCCGCCGCACGGACGGAAATTCGAGGATTCCCTCTAAATCGGCCACGCCGCCACCTGCGCCCCCCCCTCGCCACAACGGCCGCTAGATGCCCGGCGCCCGCAACAGCCCGCCGTTGACAACGCCCTGGCATGGGTTGAAGCCGATCGCGTACGACAGGTCGGCCGGACGGGCGATCTGCCACAGGGCGAAATCGGCGCGCTTGCCCACGGCCAGGGTGCCGATGGCGTCCTGGCGCCCCAGCGCGCGCGCCGCGTGGACGGTGCAGCCGGCCAGCGCCTCCTGCGGCGTCAAGCGCCACAAGGTGCACGCCATGTTCATGGTCAGCAGCAGCGACGTCATGGGCGAGGTGCCGGGATTGCAGTCCGTGGCCAGCGCCATCGGCACCTTGGCGGCGCGCAGGGCGGCCACCGGCGGCTGCACCGTCTCGCGCAGGAAGTAGTAGGCGCCCGGCAGCAGCACGGCCACCGTGCCCGCTTCGGCCATGGCGGCGATGCCCTCCGCGCTCAGGTGCTCCAGGTGGTCGGCCGACAGGCCGCCGTAGCGCGCCACCAGCTGCGCCCCGCCCTGGTCGGACAGCTGCTCGGCGTGCAGCTTGACGGGCAGGCCGTGGCGCCGCGCGGCCACGAACACGCGCTCGGTCTGTTCAGCGCTGAAGCCTATCCGCTCGCAGAACGCGTCCACGGCGTCGGCCAAGCCCTGTTCGGCCAGCGTGTCGAGCATGGCGCACACTTCGGCGATGTAATGCTCGGCGCGACCGGCAAACTCGGGCGGCAGCGCGTGCGCGCCCAGGAAGGTGGTGGCCACGCTCACCGGCAGTACCTGCCCCAGGCGGCGCGCCACGCGCAGCATCTTCGCCTCCGTTTCCAGCTCCAGGCCGTAGCCGGACTTGATCTCGATGGTCGTCACGCCTTCGGCCAGCAGGCTGGCCACGCGCGGGATGCTCTGCGCCAGCAGTTCGTCCTCGGTGGCGGCGCGGGTGGCGCGCACGGTGGACATGATGCCGCCGCCGGCGCGGGCGATGTCCTCGTAGCTGGCGCCGTTCAGGCGCGCCTCGAATTCGTCGCTGCGGTTGCCGGCATGGACGATGTGGGTGTGGCAGTCGATCAGGCCCGGTGTGAGCCAGCAGCCGCCGCCATCGTGCACGGTGCGGGCGAACTGGGGCGCGTCGGCCGGCAGTTCGGCGCGCGGACCCAGCCAGGCGATGCGGCCGTCGCGCACGGCGACCGCCCCGTCGCGCACTTCGCCATAGCCGTCGGCCATGGTGGCCAGGTGTACGTTGATGAACAAGGCGTCCCAGGCTGCTGTCATGCGTCGGTCTGCTTTCTACTGAACTGGTTTGCTTGAGTGCTCAAGCGGTTAATTGGAGTGTGGGAGGGCATCAATGGGGAATGATGTCGGCCACCAGCACGGTGGCCTGTATCGTGTCCATGGTCCAGGCCTGGTCCACGTCGAGCACCACGGCGTCGTAGCGCACCAGGGCAATGCGCTCGGTGGCGCTGCTCAGGGTCAGGCTTTCGCCTTCGGCCAGGAACAGCACGGTGGTGGCGCTGCGCCGCGCCAGGTCCTGCTGGCCGCTTACCAGGCGCCGCTCCAGCCGGTGGCGGCAGCGGCCGCGCCGCGTCATCACGTTGAAATCGGTCGTCAGGCCGCCCGTGATGGTGGCTTCGACGGCGGACTCGCCGGGGAATTCGATCAGCGGATCGCTGGGGCTGAGCACGAAGCGTTCGTGGCCGAAGTCCAGCAGCACGCCGTCGCCGTCCACCAGCGCCAGCGAGCGGTCGATGCCGGGGAACGGCGAGAACGGCCCGTCCTGGACGATGGTGGCCAGGCTGATGCGCCAGTCGAAGTGGTCGAAATCGGCGCCGGGCGGCATGACGACGATTTCCGTGGTGCTGCCGCCGCCGTTCTTCCATGGGGTGGGCCGTAGGCTTGCATACTGGATCAGCTGGGTCATCGGAACTCCCTCAGTTCGGCCAAAGTCTGCCTGAAGCGCGCGGCGATGGCCTGCTGCGCCACGTGCTGCTGCTTGCGCACTACCCACTGGCCGCCGACCATCACGTCCCGTACCAGGTTGTCGTTGCCGCTGAAGATGAAGGTGCCCAGCACCTCATCCAGCGCCAGCCCGAACAGGTTGGGATGATCGTCGTCCAGCACCACCACGTCGGCACGCTTGCCGGGCGCCAGGGCACCCAGCGGCCGTCCCGCCGCCTGCGCCCCGCCCTGCAGGGCGCCCTGCCACAAAAAGTCGCCCACATTGCGCTGCGCGGACGATACCGCAATATTACGCCGCTGCTGGACCAGGCGCTGCCCATATTCGAGCCAGCGCAATTCTTCCACCGCGCCCTGCGAGATATGGCTGTCGCTGCCGACGCCGAAGCGGCCACCCGCCGCCAGGTACTCCTGCAGGGGGAACAGGCCGTCGCCCAGGTTCGCCTCCGTGGTCGGGCACAGGCCCGCCACGGCGCCGCTGGCCGCCAGCGCCGCCACTTCGTCCGGCACCAGATGCGTGGCGTGAATCAGACACCAGCGCGCATCCACGGCCGCATTTTCCATCAGCCACTGCACCGGGCGGCGTCCGCTCCAGGCCAGCGACTGCGCCACTTCCGCCTGCTGCTCGGCGATGTGGATATGCACCGGACGGTGCGCCGGCAGCACCTGCAGCACCTGCCCGATCTGCTGCACCGTGGCCGCCCGCAGCGAATGGGGCGCCACGCCCACTTCCGTCTGGCCGTCGCGCAGCGGTTCCAGCGCCTCGATCACGGCCAGCACGTCGCGCACATCCGTGCGGAAACGTTGTTGCTCCGGCTTGAGGGCCTGTTCGCCAAAGCCGGAATAACTATACAACACCGGCAGCATCGTGATGCCGATCCCGGCCAACCGTGCGGCCGTTATCACCCGTTCGGCCGTCTCGGCCGGGCGGGGATAGAGGGCGCCGTCCGGCGTGCGTTGCACATAATGGAATTCGCACACGGCCGTGTAGCCGTGGCGCAGGCATTCCGAAAACAGCTGGGCCGCGATGGCCTCGATCTGCTGCGGCGTGATGTTGCGGGCGAAACGGTACATCAGCTCGCGCCACGTCCAGAAGCTGTCCGGGCCGTCGCCGGCCCGCTCCGTCTTGCCGCCCAGCGCGCGCTGGAAGCTGTGCGAATGCAGGTTGACCATGCCCGGCAGCGCGTACTGCGCCAGTTCCACGCCGGCCGGCTGGGCCGCATCGGGCGTGACGGCCGTCAGGCTGCCGGCCGCATCCCACTCCAGCAACACGTCCTGGCGCCAGCCTTGCGGCAGCAGGGCGTGGCGGGCGTACAGGGCGCGCCCGGTCGCCGCCGCCTGCGCTGCTTGCGCCCCGGCCGTCATGCGCCGGCCCAATCGGCCGCCGCCCGCGTCATCTGGCGCAGCAGGCCCTGGACCTGGTCCGCCAGATCGGGACGGTAGGCGAACGGCGCGCTCTCGTTCATGTAGGTGGACTGGCACATCTCCAGCTGGATCGCGTGCACGCGCGCGTCCGGCTGGCCGTAATGGCGCGTGATGTGGCCGCCCTTGAAGCGGCCGTTGACGGCCACCGTGTAGCGCTCCTGTGCCCTGGCGTGCGTGACGATGGCTTCCGTCAGGCCGGGCGCGCAGCTGGCGCCGTCGGCCGTGCCGAAGTTCAGGTCGGGCAGCTTGCCCTCGAAGAAGCGCGGCACGACGGACGCGATCGAGTGCGCATCCCACAGCACCACCTTGCCGTGGATGGCCAGCAGCCGGTCCAGTTCAGCACGCAGCTGGTCGTGGTAGGGCCGCCAGTACAGCCGCAGGCGGCGCTGCACTTCCGCCTCGTCCGGCGCGCCGCCCTGCGGGTACAGCGGTTCGCGGTGGAAGGTATCGAGCGGGCACAGGCCCGTCGTGTCCTGGCCCGGATACAGGTTGGTGTTCTCCGGCGGGCGGTTCAAGTCGATCACATAGCGCGACCAACGCGCCGCCAGCGTGGAGGCGCCCATCTCGCGCAGGAAGCCGTACAGCTGCACCAGGTGCCAGTCCGTGTCGGCCTTCTCCACGGCGGCCGGCGTCATGCGGGCCGCGATGTCGTCCGGGATGTCGGTGCCCACGTGCGGCATCGACACCAGCAAGGGAATGCTGCCAGCATTGAATTGAAAGTCCATCGTCATCTCTCCAGTCTTGGTCGCCCGCCTGCCGCCATCAGGGATGCAGCGGCGCGAACAGGTTCTTGCAGGACGCGCTCAGTTCGCCCTTCAGCACCATCTGCCGGGCCGCCTCGATATCGGGCGCGAAGAAACGGTCGGCGTCGAAGAACGGCACCTTCTGGCGCAGCTGGGCATGCACATGCTCCAGCTGGGGCGAGGTTTTCAGCGGGCGGTGGAAGTCGATGCCCTGGGCCGCGGCCAGCAGCTCGATGCCGACGATGACGGCCGTGTTGTTGGCCATGTCGTCCAGCCGGCGCGCGCCGAAGGTGGCCATGCTGACGTGGTCTTCCTGGTTGGCCGAAGTGGGAATGGTGTCCACGCTGGCCGGATGGGCCAGCGACTTGTTCTCCGACGCCAGCGCGGCCGCCGTCACATGGGCGATCATGAAACCGGAGTTGACGCCGGGGTCGCGCACCAGGAACGGCGGCAGGCCGGACAGGGTGGCGTCGATCAGCAGCGAGATGCGGCGCTCGGAGATGCTGCCGATTTCCGCGATGGCCAGCGCCAGCGTGTCGGCCGCGAAGGCCACCGGCTCGGCGTGGAAGTTACCGCCCGAGACGATGTTGGGCAGGCCGCCGGCCGCGTCCTGGAAGATCAGTGGATTGTCGGTGACGGCGTTCGCTTCGATCAGCAGGGTGCGCCCGGCGTTGCCGATCAGGTCCATGCAGGCGCCCATCACTTGCGGCTGGCAGCGCAGGCAGTACGGGTCCTGCACCCGCTCGTCGCCCACCAGGTGCGAGGCGCGGATCGCGCTGCCCGTCACCAGTTGGCGGTAGATGGCGGCGGCGGCGATCTGGCCCGGCTGGCCGCGCACCTCGTGCACGCGCGCGTCGAACGGCGAATCGCTGCCCTTGGCCGCGTCCAGCGACAGCGAGCCGGTCACCATGGCCGCTTCCAGCAAACGCTCGGCCATGAACAGACCGTGCAGCGCCAGCGCGTTCGACACCTGGGTGCCGTTGATCAGCGCCAGGCCTTCCTTGGCGGCCAATACCACCGGCGGTATGCCGGCGGCCTTGAGCGCATCGGCGGCCTGCATCAGCTCACCGTTCACGCGCACCTCGCCCACGCCCAGCATGGCCAGCGTCATGTGCGACAGCGGCGCCAGGTCGCCCGAGGCGCCCACCGAGCCCTTGGCGGGAATGGCCGGCATGATGCCCGCGTTGTACAGCGCGATCAGGGTGTCGACGATCAGCGGGCGCACGCCCGAGTAGCCGCGCGCCAGGCTGCCGATTTTCATCAGCATCACCAGCCGCACCACGCCGTCCGACAGCAGCGCGCCCGTGCCCACGGAATGGGACAGGATCAGGTTGCGCTGCAGCTGTTCCAGCTTTTCGTCCGGGATGCGGGTCTTGGCCAGCAAGCCGAAACCGGTGTTGATGCCGTAGGCCGCATCACCCTTGGCGACGATGGCCTGCACGGCGGCAGCCGATGCTTCGATCACGGGATAGGCTTCGGCCGCCAGCGTCAGGCGGCCGGTCTCGTTCCACACGGCGCGCAGCTCGGACAGCGTGATCTTGCCCGGCTTGAGGGTCCATGCGTTTTTGTGTGCTTGTTTCATCGTCGTGCTTTCTGAATTATTTGAGCGGTTACTTGATCATGGGGAGATTGAGGCCGTTGCGCTTGGCGCAGGCGATGGCCGTCTCGTAGCCCGCATCGGCATGGCGCATCACGCCCGAGCCGCAGTCGTTGACCAGCACGCGGCCCAGGCGGCGCGCGGCGGCGTCGGTGCCGTCGGCCACGATCACCACGCCGGAATGCTGCGAGTATCCCATGCCCACGCCGCCGCCGTGGTGCAGCGAAACCCAGGTGGCGCCGCCGGCCGTGTTGAGCAGCGCGTTCAGCAGCGGCCAGTCGGACACGGCGTCCGTGCCGTCCTTCATGCTTTCCGTCTCGCGGTTGGGGCTGGCGACCGAGCCCGTATCCAGGTGGTCGCGACCGATCACGATGGGCGCCTTCAGCTCACCGTTGCGCACCATCTCGTTGAAGGCCAGGCCGGCGACGTGGCGTTCGCCCAGGCCCAGCCAGCAGATGCGGGCCGGCAGGCCCTGGAAGGCGATGCGCTCGCGCGCCATGTCCAGCCAGCGGTGCACCTGCGCGTGGTGCGGGAACAGCTCCTTGATCTTGGCGTCGGTCTTGTAGATGTCTTCCGGATCGCCCGACAGCGCCACCCAGCGGAACGGGCCGCGGCCTTCGCAGAACTGGGGACGGATGTAGGCCGGCACGAAGCCGGGGAAGTCGAACGCGTTCTGCACGCCCTGGTCGAACGCCACCTGGCGGATGTTGTTGCCGTAGTCGACCACCTTGGCGCCCAGCGCCTGGAACTCCAGCATGGCCTGCACATGGGCGGCGCAGGAATCGGCGGCGGCGGCCTGCAGGCGCGCGTGGCGCTCCGGGTCCTGCTGCGCGCTCTTCCAGTCCGACACGCTCCAGCCGCGCGGCAGGTAGCCGTTGATCAGGTCATGGGCGGAGGTCTGGTCAGTCACCATGTCGGGAATCAGGCCGCCCTCTTTGGCGCGACGCACCAGTTCCGGCAGCACTTCGGCCGCGTTGCCCAGCAGGCCGATGGAGATCGCGTCGCCGCGCGCCGTGTGGTGCCTGACCAGCTCCAGCGCCTCGTCGATGGAAGCGGCCTGCTGGTCCAGGTAGCGGGTGCGCAGGCGGAAGTCGATGCTGGTCTGCTGGCATTCCACCGTCAGCGACACGGCGCCGGCCATGGTGGCGGCCAGCGGCTGGGCGCCGCCCATGCCGCCCAGGCCCGCCGTCAGGATCCAGCGGCCCTTCATGTCGCCGCCGAAGTGCTGGCGGCCCGCTTCCGCGAACGTCTCGTAGGTACCCTGCACGATGCCCTGGGTGCCGATGTAGATCCAGCTGCCGGCCGTCATCTGGCCGTACATGAACAGGCCCTTGCGGTCGAGCTCATTGAAGTGTTCCCAATTGGCCCACTTGGGCACCAGGTTGGAATTGGCGATCAGCACGCGCGGCGCATCCGCGTGGGTCTGGAACACGCCCACCGGCTTGCCGGACTGGATCAGCAGGGTCTGGTCCTCTTCCAGTTCGCGCAGCGAGGCCAGGATCTGGTCGTAGCATTCCCAGTTGCGGGCCGCGCGGCCGATGCCGCCATACACCACCAGATGCTTGGGATTTTCCGCCACTTCCTTGTCCAGGTTGTTCTGGATCATGCGATAGGCCGCCTCGGCGCCCCAGTTCTTGCAGGTGCGCTCGGGGCCGCGCGGGGCGCGGATTTCACGGCTGGCGTCGTAACGGGGATCGTGGTCCAGGGCGGTCGATGGGGTGGTCATGGTGGCTCCTCAAGGTGGTTGGGGGCGGCCGGGCGCGACACTCCACGCGCAGCCTGCGCATCCTTGAAGCATAAGTTGTCTATACAACTAAGTCAACCGAATTCTGCGTTGTTTCGGTGTGAATGGGCACCATCGGAAGCCCATCATGAATCGCATTGCGTTCATGTAGTTCATGAACTATTATCGAATCATGGTATTTCCCAACTCTCCTCGCAAGACGCGGCAAAAACGCCGCTTCGGTCATGCCGTGTCCCCTCTGGCGACGCCGGCACACGCTCAATCGCTCAGCTTGGAAACTCAGCAAAAGAACGGCTTTCCGAATGTGGGCGTCATCGTTTCTCCCATGACCGGTTTCAAAATTATGCGATCGAAATTGCGTCTGCTACGCGCCAGGAATCGCGCATGGATCACAGCAGCCCATCCAAGGAGTGCGATGAAGGAGCCTTTATTCATCGTCACGGGGGCAGAACTTGACGAACTCATCAGGCAACGATTCGAACATGAGCTCCCCAAACTGCTGTTGGAAGCGCGACCAGAGCCTGACCCGTTCGCCGCTGCGCGCGCCCGTGGCGAGGGATACAAGAGGGCCGAATTGGCCAAGCCGGAGAACTTGACGCTATCTGACGCCGCGCAACACATCGGACAATCGGAAAAATGGCTCAATACGCTGCGGCAACGCGGCGAATTTTATGCACTTGTCGAAGACGGGCGCGAACGTGGCTTCCGTTACCCGAGCTGGCAGTTTTCCGCGCAAAAGAGCCGTTTGACTCCCGTGCTGAAAGCGCTTGCCGTGGCGGGGGTTGAGTGCTGGGGTATGCATGCATTCATGCAGAGCCCATCCCAGGACCTGGATGGCCTGACGCCACGTGAGTTCATTCTGAATCGCAAGACTCCTGTAGACGTTCTCATACAACTCGTGGAACGCCGCTATGCCAAGGAACAGGGCGCGCAATGACATCGGGAAGGGTCTCGCCAGCGGCGACCTCATGCCCTATCCCGCCGGCTGACCTTTGGCGGCGAGCGCTTCCCTTCAAGGTGTAGATGGCATCTACTTCAGGTCGCGTTATGCGAACGCGGAATCAGTTGCCATCTTCGATCGGGTGCCACTAGTTCAAACTTCACCTTCCCTGGAACTGCTGAACGCTTCCGAAATGGGAAATTTTCTCAGTCGCTACAATATTGGTTTGATCTAGATCTACGCCAATTAGACGGCCGGCCGGATGTTCTGGTTGTTGCGGAACAAATTATCCGGATCGTACTGGGCCTTGATGCTGGCCAGCCGCGCGAAGTTGGGGCCGAAGGCTTCAACGATGCGCTCGCCCTCGTCCTGGGCGACAAGGCCCGGCGCGCCCGACCATCAATTTTGCAATGCGTTCTTGCGCTGCGCCATCATGATTTCCGGCAGGTTGGCTTCAATCCAATCGGCCAGCACTTCCACCTTGCGGCCGATTTCCTCGCCCAAGGGCGTCAGACGGTATTCAACGTGCGGCGGCACGACCGGGTAGGCGATGCGCTCGACAAAGCCGTCCGCCTCGAGCCATTGCAAGGTCTGCGCCAGCATTTTTTCGCTGATGCCGCCGATCTTGCGGCGTAATGCGCTGAAGCGGTGGGTGCCGCCGAGCAGGGCCACCAGCAACAGCACGCCCCAGCGGCTGGTAACGTGCTTGAGTACGTCGCGGGACGGACATTTTTCGGCGAATAGTTGACCACGCTGCATCAGTTCGGCCAGGCCGGGATTACCAGGTTCATTGCTCATTTACACTTACCTTTTTGTGCGTACTTACTAAAAGTTAGCTCTCGCACTATTATGCCGATTCCCACCATCGAAATAAAGGAAGATCATCATGATTGTTATTACCGGCGCCTCCGGCCAGCTTGGCCGGCTTGTCATCGCTGCCCTGCTGAAGAAAATACCCGCGGGCGAAATCGTTGCCGCCGTCCGCAACCCGGCAGCCGTTGCCGACCTCGCGGCCCGCGGCGTCCAGGTTCGCCAGGCCGATTACGACCAGCCGGCCAGCCTGGCCGCCGCCTTCGCCGGCGCGGACAAGCTGCTGCTGATTTCTTCGAGCGAGGTCGGTCGCCGGGTGCCGCAGCACCGCGCCGTCATCGACGCTGCCAGCGCCGCCGGCGTTAGATTACTGGCTTACACCAGCCTGCTGCACGCCGACACCTCGCCCCTGCCCCTGGCCGCCGAGCACCAGGAAACGGAAAGCCTGATCCGCGCCGCCGGCCTGCCTGCGGTGATTTTGCGGAACGGCTGGTACACGGAAAACTACCTGGCCGGCGTGCCCACCGCGCTGCAATACGGTGTCGTGTTGGGTTGTGCGGGGGACGGGCGGATCGCGTCGGCGTCGCGCGCCGACTATGCAGAGGCGATCGCCACGGTGCTGGCGTCGGACAATCAGGCCGGGCGCATCTACGAGCTGGCGGGCGACGATGCCTACACGCTTGCCGAGTTGGCGCACGCTATCGCCCACCAATCCGGCAAGGCCGTGGCGTACCAGAACCTGCCTGAAGGCGAGTTCAAAGCCGCCCTGATCGGCGCCGGCCTGCCCGACTATATTGCGGCGCTGTTAGCCGAATCCGACAGCGGCGCCGCCAAGGGCGGATTGTTCGACGGCAGCCGCCAGCTGAGCCAGTTGATCGGCCGGCCGACGACGCCGTTGACGGAGATGCTCCGGAAGCAGCTGGCAACGCCCGCCTGACGTGCGCGCGCGGCGCGGGAGCGGTCCGGTGGCACCGCTCCCGCTCGCGCCGCTGACGCTGGCGGCGGTCCCGCCTAGACAGCCGGCCGGATGTTCTGGTTGTTGCGGAACAAATTATCCGGATCGTACTGGGCCTTGATGCTGGCCAGCCGCGCGAAGTTGGGGCCGTAGGCTTCGACGATGCGCTCACCCTCGTCCTGGGTCAGGAAGTTGACGTAGACGCTGCCCGATGCATACGGCGCCGAGGCGCGGAAAAATTCGCGCGCCCACGAAATGCAGGGCGTGTCCTCGGCCGGATTGTCCCAGCGCGTGTGCACGTTCATCGCGTACAGCGCGTCGCGGTGCGGATAGGCCGTCGCATCGGGCGCCGGTGCGCTGGCCTTGCCGCCCAGCAAACCGAGGAAGATCTCGCACTGGGGCGACGGCAGGTTGCCCGCGTAACGCACCACGGTGTCGACGGCCTCGTCGCCCAGCTGCGTGAAATTGTGCGACTTCCAGTAATTGCGGGCGCCCGGCGCCAGCAGCGGGTCGAACATCTGCTGCCACGCCGTGTACGGCATGGCGCCCAGGTGCTCGCCCAGTGGCTGGCCGAAACCGCGCATCAGGCTGATAGCATCCTGCAACTCGGCCAGCGCCAGCGGCGAGAACACGGCCAGCGCCACGATGTCGGTGCCGTGCGCCTCGGCGGGCAGGAACGGCAGCGGCGGCGCCTTGCGCAGCACAGCCCACACCGTCAACTCCTCCGGCATGCGGTTGACGAAATCGCGGTACTGGGTCAGCACGCTCTTGGCCTGGCTGTGGGGGAACACGATCAGGCCGGCGCTCACTTGCGGCCCCACCGGATGGAGTAGGAATTCGAAATGGGTCACCACGCCGAAATTGCCGCCGCCGCCGCGGATGGCCCAGAACAGGTCGGGATGGTCGGAGGCATTCACGTGCAGCAAATGGCCGTCGGCCGTGACGATGTCGGCCGCCAGCAGGTTGTCGACGGCCAGTCCCCGTGTGCGGCTAAGCCAGCCGAAGCCGCCGCCCAGCGTCAACCCCGCCACGCCCGTGGTGGAGTTGATGCCCAGCGGCGTGGCCAGGCCGAAGGCCTGCGCCTCGTGGTCGAAGTCGCCCAGCGTGGCGCCCCCTTGCACCCAGGCCCGGCGCTGCAAGGGATCGACGCGCACCGCGCGCATGGCCGACAGGTCGATCACCAGCCCGTCGTCGCACAGGGCGCTGCCGGCGATATTGTGGCCGCCGCCGCGCACGGCCAGCCGCAGCCCGTTGTCGCGGGCGAAGGCCACGGCCGCCATCACGTCGGCCGCGCCGGCGCAGCGCACGATGTAGGCCGGACGGCGGTCTATCATCGCATTCCAGATGGTCCGGGCCGCGTCGTAGCCGGCATCGGCCGGCTGCAGCAATTGCCCCCTGAGGCTGGCGCGCAGGTTGTCGACCGCGCCCGTCGTTACTGTATTCATTCCGCACCTCCGCTTCGTCTCGTCCAACTGCCGGATTGTTGCTGCGGGCCAAATCACTGCCCGCGCGCCGCCCGTGTGCGTACGCCAACGTACCGGCAACCGTGTCGGAACCTGCCGCGCGCCAGAGTCATCTTCCATCATAGGCAGGCGGCACCGACTTGCAAGCAAGACGAAAAACGCCGCACGCTCCGGGCGGAACGTGCGGCGTGCGGCGTGCGCCGGGGCGGCGGCGGGCTAGAACAGGCCCTGCAGCGAAAGGGACAGCAGCCTGGAATCGCCGAAGAAGGGATAGGGGTAGTGCGACTTGTCCTTGCTCACGTCGTACTGGGCCTTGAGCGCCATGTTCTTGCGGAAGTCCCAGCGCAGCGACAGGTACTGGGTGTTGCGCGCCTCGATAGGCTCGGTCACCGTGGTGTAGCGCGAGAAGGTGTACATGGGGGTCCACGCGCCATACTGGTAGCCCACGCCGATCAGCGCGTACTTGTAGATGTTGTTGATGCCCTTGGCGGCGTCGGTCTGCTCGTAGCGATCCAGCTCGGACTTCACCAGCCAGTCCTTGTAGTCCATATTGGCCGAGATGCCCATGATGCGCGTGCTTTCGCCGTCGATCAGGGTGGTGCGCCCGCCGCCGGGCGCGTCCTGCCAGGTGGTGTCCTTGTACCACATCATCATGCCGCGCACGTCGAACACGCCGTTGTTGGCCGACACGTAGCCGCCCACCATGTCCTTCCATGATTCATGGGTGGGCGTGGTGTAGTAGATCAGCGTGTCGTAAGCGTCGTTGTGCTGGGTGTAGCCGCCGCCCCACACGTGGAAGGTGCCGGCCCAGTCGGTCGCGCCCAGCTGGGTGCGATACGTGACGTTGGCGCCCTGGTAGGCGTAGATCGGCCAGCCGTACACGTCCGGCGCCGGCCGCACCCACGGATAGGCGTAGCCGATGTACAGGTAGTCGCTGTAGTAGTAGAGCGGGATGCGGAACTGGCCGGCCTGCACCGTCCAGGCCGAGTCGGCCGACGGCTGCCACGTCAGGTAGGCCCAGTCCAGCGTGGGACGCGAGCCGCGGTTGGGATTGTTGGCCCGCACCAGCACCTGGGCCGTGGCCGACAGGGTGGGCGAGAATTCCTTCTTCAGCTGGAAGCCCACCAGCGATTCGCGGTCGAACTGCCAGCCCTCGCTGCGCTCGTAGACGGCCGCGTATTCCCAGTTCTGCACCGTGCACGGGCAGTTCCACTGCTGGTAAGTCCAGGGCGCGCCGCTGCCCTGGGCCGATCCGCTCAGCACCTTGGCGCCGGTCAGGTTGTAGAAGCCGGTCAGTTTCAGCGAGCCGTCGTCGCTGAGGTCGATGGCGGCGGCGCTGCCGGATGCCAGCAACGCGATCGCCCAGGCCATGATAGTTTTTTTCATCGAGCAGTCTCCAGTTCAGGACGGGGCGGTTCAGGGTACCGTGGCGATGACCTTGACGCTGTCATCGACGGCCGCTTTTTCAATGTAGCCGATGGCGTTCACGTTCTCGGCCACCGCCTTCTTCACTTCGGCGCTGGACTTGCACTCCTTGGGCGGCTTGCCCTTGGCCGTGAAGACGATCTTGGACCAGATGGCTTCCACCTGGGCCGGCGTCTTTTCCAGCACCTTCTTGTCGAACTCGGCCCGGATGGGGGAATTCTCGGCTTGCTCGATCGGCGTAAACAGCACCGATCCGCCCAGGAAGAACTGGGCCGCCTGCGAGGGGAACATGCGGGTGGCGGGGTTTTGCGGGTTGACGATGATGACCAGCTCCGCCTGCGCCGGCGCCGCCATGGCAGCCAGCAGCAACGTTGCGGCCGCCCACTGTATCTGTGCTTTCATCTAGCCTCCGGTTGTCGTTGCAACAGCCTGCACGGTATCGCCGCGGCGGGCCGTGCCTGCGCGCCGGGGACGATACCAGTCTAACGCCAGCCCGATTGAGCGCGCCCGTTGCGGCGGAAGAAAATTGATTTCAGGCACGCAAAGCGTTTCATTTGAACAACAGCCGCCGGTGGCCGTGCCGGCCAGGCGCCACCCGCATTGCGGGTACAATGCAGCCTTCCCCGACCATTGCCCACCATAGTGAACAGCCGCCTCCTCTATTTACGCCTGCTGCAGCAATTTCGCCCCTATGCCTGGATCGCCGCCGCCACCCTGACGGCCGTCGGCATCGCCTCGGCCACCGACGTGCTGCTGATACGCCAGCTGCAGAACGTGGTCGACGCGCTGGCCCCGGCCAGCAGCCTGACGCGCGGCGCCGGCCCGGCCACCGGCCTGCTGGGCGCCGTGCAGCATCTGCTGGGCATGCTGCTGCCACGCGACCCGGCCCGCGCCGCCCTGTGGACCATCCCCGCCATCATCGTCAGCCTGGCCGTGGTGCGCATGCTGGCCAGCTTTTCCGGCGACTACGGCGCCGCCTGGCTGTCGAGCCGGGTCCAGGCCAACCTGCGCGAAACCATGTTCGCCCGCATCCTGCGCCTGCCCAACCGCTATTTCGACGGCAGCTCCACCGGCACCACCCTGTCGCGCGTGGCGTTCGACGCCAGCCAGGTGGCCCAGGCCGGCCTGAACGTGATCAACGTGGCCGTGCGCGACTCGGTGGCCACGGTGGGCTACCTGGTGTCGCTGTTCAGCATCGACTGGCAGCTGGCCGTGTTCTGCCTGGGCCTGCTGCCGCTGGTGGCCATCATCGTCACCTTCGCCGGACGCCGCATGCGCCACCTGAGCCAGAGCGCCCAGCACGCCATGGGCGAGCTGACCAATGTGCTCGACGAAAGCATCAGCGGCCAGCGCGTGGTCAAGATCTTCGGCGGCCAGGACTACGAGCAGCGCCGCTTCGACCGCGTCGTCAAGCTCAACCGCCAGCTGGCCGTCAAGCACGCCTCCACGGCCGCCATGAACTCGGGCGCCATCATGCTGCTGGTGGGGATCACGCTGTCGTCGGTGATCTACTTCGCGCTGCTGCGGGCCCAGGCCGGCGCCCTGTCGCCGGGCGCCTTCGTCGCCTTCATGGGGTCCTTGATGGCGATGCAGTCGCCCATCAAGAACCTGACCAAGATTAACGAGCCGATGCAGCGCGGCCTGGCCGCGGCCGAATCCGTGTTCGGCCTGATCGACACGCCGGCCGAACCGGACGACGGCAGCCGCGCCATCGAACGGGCGGCCGGCCGGCTGGCGCTGGAACAGGTCAGCTTCCACTACCGCGCCGACGACGCCGAAGCGCGCCCCGCGCTGGACGGCGTCTCGCTCGACATCGCCGCCGGCGAGACGGTGGCCCTGGTGGGCAGCTCGGGCAGCGGCAAGACCACGCTGGCCGGCCTGCTGCCCCGTTTCTACGACGTGAGCGGCGGCCGCATCACGCTCGACGGCGTGGACTTGCGCGACTACCGGCTGGCCGCGCTGCGCCAGCAGATCGCGCTGGTGAGCCAGGACGTGGTGCTGTTCAACGATACGCTGGCGGCCAACATCGCCTATGGCGACCCGGCCCCGTCGGCGCAAAAGATCGAGGCCGCCGCGCGCGCCGCGCACGCGCACGAGTTCATCGTGCGCCAGCCGCAGGGCTACCAGACTTCCGTGGGCGAGAACGGCTTGCGCCTGTCGGGCGGCCAGCGCCAGCGCCTGGCCATCGCGCGCGCCCTGTACAAGGACGCGCCCATCCTGATCCTGGACGAGGCGACCAGCGCGCTGGACACGGAATCGGAGCGCCTGGTGCAGGCCGCGCTGGAAGTGCTGATGCAGGGCCGCACCACGGTCGTCATCGCGCACCGGCTGTCGACCATCGAGAACGCCGACCGCATCGTCGTGCTCGACGCCGGCCGCATCGCGGAAATGGGCAGCCACGAGGCGCTGCTGGCCAAGGGCGGGCTGTACGCGCGCCTGTACCAGACCCAAAAGAGCGTGCAGACGGCGTCGTAACAGGCAGGCTGCCGGCCTCAGGCCGCGTCGTGGAAAATCAATCCCAGCGTGTGGCGCAGGCCGGACCTGAGCCGGCTCACGCCATGGCGCATGCCGGCCCGGTACACGCCGCGCGCGCCCTGCGCCGGGCGCTGCGACACGGGGAAGATCACCATGTCGCCGCGCGCCAGCGGCACCACCTCCACCCGCGACTGCTGGCGCGGACGCTGCTCCGTCAGCACGAATTCTCCCCCGTCGAAATCCATCCCCGGCTGCGACAGCAGCACGGCCGCCTGCAGCGGAAACACGTGCTCGCCGTACAGGTCCTGGTGCAGGCAGTTGTAGTCGCCGGGACGATATTGCAGCAGCAAGGGCGTGGGCCGCTGCTGGCCGGCCGCATGGCAGCGGGCCAGGAATTCCGCATGGTCGGCCGGGAAGCGCGCATCGATCTGCAGCAGGTCGTGCCAGCGGTTGGCGATCGCGGCCAGCGGTCCGTACAGGGCCTGGCGCAGCGCCGCCACGGTGGACGGCAGCGGGTAGCGGAAATACTGGTACTCGCCGCTGCCAAAGCCATGCTGCGCCATCACGATACGGCTGCGGAACAACTCGCCCTGCCCGTACTGCGCCGCCATGGCCGCGCACTCGTCGGCCGTCAGCATGCCCGGCACGATGGCGTAGCCGTTCAAGTCCAGTTCCGCGCCGATGGCTTGCCAGTCCAGTCCCGCCACGTGGGTGGCGATGCCGACGGCCGCCCCGATGGCGCGCCGCGCGGCGGCACCTGCCGCGTCGGGCGTCTGGACAGCATCGGCGGCAGCCGCCGGGCTGGCGGCCCGCCCCGGCACTGCCTTGCGCGGCTGGCGCGGCGGCGCACCGGCGTCGAAATCGAGTTCACCGTTATTCACTGACCGCCTCTTCATCCTGTTCCATCACGGCGCTCTGCGCGCCCTCCCGCTCCAGCAGGGCCGCCTTGCGCTCCACGCCCCAGCGGTAGCCCGACAGCGCGCCGTCGTTGCGCACCACGCGGTGGCACGGCACGGCCACGGCCAGCGCATTGGCGGCGCAGGCGCCGGCCACGGCGCGCGCCCCGTTGGGCAAGCCCACCCGCTGGGCCAGCTGCGCGTAGCTGACGGTGGCGCCGGCCGGAATCTCGCGCAGCGCCTGCCACACGCGCTGCTGGAACGCCGTGCCGCGCACGTCGAGCGGCAGATCCAGCCCGACGCCGGGCGCCTCCACCATGGCCACCACGCGCGCCACCACCTGTTCGTAGGCCGGTTCGGCGCCCAGCAGCTCGGCCTGCGGAAAACGGTCCTGCAGGTCGCGCGCCAGCGCGTCCGCATCGTCGCCCATGAGGATGGCGCAGATGCCCCGTTCCGTGCTGGCCACCAGGATGGCGCCCAGCGAACAGGCGCCGATGGCAAAGCGGATCGCCGCCCCGCTGCCGCCGGCCCGGAAGGCGCGCGGCGTCATGCCCAGCACACCCGGCGACTGGGCATAGAAGCGGCCGCTGGAATTGAAGCCGGCCGCGTAGATGGCCTGTGTCACGGACGGCGCGCCGGCCAGCCCGTCCTGCAGGCGGCGCGCCCGCTCGGCCGCCGCGTAAGCCTTGGGCGTGATCCCCGTGTGGGCCTTGAACAGGCGGTGGAAGTGGAAGCGGCTCACGCCCACGGCCGCCGCCAGGCTGTCCAGGTCGGGCGCCTGCTCAGCCGCCGCGATCAGGCGGCAAGCCTGGGCCACGATGGCGCGCTGGCGCTCGGCCAGCGGCGGCTGCTCCGGCTTGCAGCGCAGGCAGGGGCGAAATCCAGCCTGCTCGGCCGCCTCCCGGCTGTCATGGAAGACCACGTTGCGGCGCAGGGCGGCACGGGCCCCGCACGAGGGCCGGCAGTACACGCCCGTGCTGCGCACCGAGTAATAGAACACGCCGTCGGCGCCGGCGTCGCGCTGCTGCACGGCTTGCCAGCGCTGTTCGTCGCTGGCGTAAGGGGTCTGGCTCATGGCCTGCTCCGTTGAATGATGATGGATGATGCCATGTTAGCGGCCGCCGCGCAGCCCCGCACTCCGTCCCTTGCTTTTGAATCGGCGCCAGCCCGGCCCTTACGGCAGCGCCCGCCCAAATGCTAAAATGACGCCGAGCCGCCCGTCCCAGGCCGGACTACGGAGAAACCGTTTGGACCAGTCAGCCCAGCAAGAGAACATCCCGATTTTCCAGCGCATCAAGGATTACCTGCTGGCCCAGATCGCCGCCGGCACGTGGAAGGAAGGCGACGTGATCCCGTCCGAGCAGGCCCTCACGCGCCAGTTCGGCGTCTCGCGCATGACCGTCAACCGCGCCGTGCGTGAACTGACGGCGGAACAGGTGCTGACCCGCCGCCAAGGCGCCGGCACCTACGTGGCGCAGCAAAAATACCAGGCCACCCTGCTCGAGATCAAGAGCATCGCCGATGAAGTGCGGGCCCGCGGCCACGTGCACCGTTCCAGCCTGCGCCTGCTGGAACGGGGCAAGGCCGGCGACCTGCTGGCCAAGCAGTTCGAGCTGACGCCCGGCCACCAGCTGTTCCACTCCGTCATCGTCCACTTCGAGAACGGGGTGCCGATCCAGGTCGAGGACCGCTGGGTCAACCCGCTGTGCGCGCCGGACTACATGGAACAGGATTTCAGCCACCTCACCCCCAATGAGTACCTGATGGCGGCCGCGCCCCTGCAAGGGGCCACCTACAGCATCGAAGCGCTGGCGCCGCCGCGCGAGATCGCCGAGATGCTGGCCATCGACACCCGCCAGCCCTGCCTGGTGCTCAAGCGGCAAACCCACTCGGCCGGCATGGTGGCCTCGCTGGCCACCATGTGGCACCCAGGCCACCGCTACCAGTTCGCCGGCAGCTTCACGTAATTTAATTTCAGTATTGGCCGCGTAATGAAATATTCTTTCATCGCGGCCCGGCCCGGCCAGCCCCTCATCCCACCCCGCCCAGCCCCCCCTTCCCGCAGCGTCCGGCATAGCACTTTTTTGCCGCCAAATTCTCACCCTTTGTCACCGGATCGCCTGTCATGACGGGCAAACTTGCGCCAGCGCAGGCGACGCCGGCACCGCCGTTCCGTACGGTAAAAGTTAACACTACGGGCAAATTTTCGATGCTATAGTTGACCGGAACCGAGGCTGGCGCCGGCGCGCGCCGGCATGCCGCCGCTTGAAAGGGAAGCCCTTGTCGCCCAACCGTCCAGCGCACCACCGCACACCGCACCGGCGCCACCTTCCGGGCTGGCTGATGGCCGGGTGCTTGCTGCTTGCAAGCTGGCAGCCGGCGGGCGCGGCGGAAAAAGTGGTGCTGCAGCTCAAGTGGCAGCACCAGTTCCAGTTCGCCGGCTACTACGCGGCCCAGGCCCAGGGTTATTACCGCGAGGCGGGCCTGGACGTGACGCTGCAGGAAGCCCGTCCCGGCGAAGACCCGGTGCAGAACGTGGTCGACGGCCGGGCCCAGTACGGCACCGGCGACAGCACCTTGCTGCTGGCCCGGGCCCAGGGCCAGCCGGTGGTGGTGCTGGCCGCCATCTTCCAGCATTCGGCGGCCGCCCTGCTGCTGCGGCGCGACGCCGACGGCAAGCGCTTGCCGTGGGCCGGCAGCCGCATCATGCTGGCGCCCGGCAGCGAGGAACTGACCGCCTTCCTGCGCCACGAGCGCGTGCCGCTCGAACGCATGGTGCGCCTGCCCTACAGCCGCAACGACGACAACCTGCTCGAAGGCCGGGTCGACATCCTGTCCGTCTACAGCACGGCCGCCCCCTATCTGCTCAGCCGCAGCAGCGTCAACTACGAACTGCTGTCGCCGCGCGCGGCCGGGATGGATTTTTACGGCGACAACCTGTACACGACGGAGACCGAGCTGCGCGAACACCCGCTGCGGGCCCAGGCCATGCGCGAAGCGACCCTGCGCGGCTGGCAGTACGCCATGGCGCACCGGGGCGAGATCGCCGACCTGATACGGGCCCGCTACCCCGAGCGCCACAGCCGCGAGCACCTGATGTACGAGGCGCAGCAGATCGCGCCCCTGCTGGAACAGGGCTTGATCGAACTGGGCTACAGCAATCCGGAACGGTGGCGCGCCATCGCCGCCCTGTTCACGGCCCAGGGCATGCTGCCGGCCGGCTTCGTGCCGGACGGCTTGCTGTACCGGCCGCCGGCGGCCGGCGGCACCCTCCACTACGCGGGCGCGGCCGGCGCCATCGTGCTGCTGGCGCTGGCGGCGGCCGCCCTGTGGCGCCTGCGCGCGCTCACGCGCGCCCTGCGCCAGGCCGAGGCCAGGCTGGGCGGCGCCCAGCGCCTGGCCAGCCTGGCGCTGGAAGGGTCGGGCGAAGGGACGTGGAACTGGCTGCCCCAGGAGGACAGTCTGGAACCGTCGGCCCGCTACTGCGAGCTGCTGGGCTATGGGCCCGGCGAATTCCATCCGGCGCCCGGCGCCTGGCTGGCCCACGTGCATCCGGACGACCAGGGCCGGGTGCGCGCCGAGATCGCCGCCTTCCTGGACGACGCCACACCACCGCACCAGCCCCAGCGCTTCATCAGCCAATGCCGCATGCGCTGCCGCGACGGCAGCTGGAAATGGGTGCAGGCCCGCGGCGCCGTGCTGGAACGGGACGGCGCCGGGCGCGCCGTGCGGGCCGCCGGCACCCTGGCCGACATCAGCGAACACATGGCGGCCGAGCAGGCCCGCGTGTGCGCCATCCTGGAGGCGACCCCGAACGCCATGCTGGTGGCCGACCGCGGCGGCCAGGTGCGCTACGCCAACCAGGCCTGCGCCCGCATCTTCGGCTACGACGGCAGCGCCATGCAGGGCCGCTCGATGGACCAGCTGGTGCCCGACGCCATGCGCAGCAACGGCCACATGCGCGAACTGCTCTCGCGGCCCCAGCTGCCGGGACGGGTGCTGACGGCCTGCCGCGCCGACGGCAGCCGCTTCCCCGCCATGCTGCACCTGTCGCCCATCGCCCTGTCCGGCCAGGACCTGTCGGTGGTGGCGCTGCGCGATATGACCAAGCGCCAGCGGGCCGAGGAAGCGCTCCATTCGAGCACGGAGCGCTACCGCCTGATCGTGCAGACGGCGGCCGAGGGCATCTGGATGTGCGACGCGCGCGACCGCACCAACTTCGTCAACCCCACCATGGCCCGCATGCTGGGCTACGACGTCGAGCACATGCTGGACCGGCCCATGACCGACTTCATGGACGCCCCCAGCGCCGAGCGGCTGCAGCAGCATCTGCGCCAGCGCGCCTCGGGCCAGCCGGAACAGGGCGACGTGTGCCTGTACCGGCGCGACCGCAGCATGCTGTGGTGCTTGCTCTCGACCACCGTCATCTACGCCGACGACGGCAGCTACGGCGGCACGCTGGCCATGCTGACCGACATCACGGCGCGCCGCGCGGCCGAAGCGGCCCTGCGCAGCTCGAGCCAGCGCCAGGCCTCCATCTTCAACGCCGTCACCAACGGCCTGGTGGTGCTGAACGGGGCCGGCCGCCTGGTCGACAGCAACGCGGCCGCCGCCCGCATGCTCGAGCACGGCGCGCCCGGCCTGTGGGATGCGCTGCGCGAGGACGGCACGGCCTACGACCCGGACAGCCATCCATTGCAGCGGGCCCTGGCCGGCGGCCAGCCCGTGCGGGACGCCGTGATGGGCTTGCACCTGCCCGGCGGCGCCGTGCGCTGGCTGTCCGTCAACGCCGAACCGATCGCCGACGAGCAGGGCCAGGTGTCGCTGGTGGTGGCCAGCCTGACCGACATCGGCGAGCGCAAGGCGGCCGAGGATGCGCTGCGCCGCAGCGAACAGCGGCTGCAGGAGATCATCCAGATGATGCCCACCGGCCTGTTCATCAAGCACCCGGACGGCCGCTTCCTGCTGATGAACCGGGCCTGCGAGCAGCAGCTGGGCTTCGCCTTCACCGACCTGCCCGACGGCGACGACAGCGTCATGCACAGTCCCGAGCAGCTGGCCACGTTCCGCCAGCGCGACCGCGAGGCGTTCGCGGCCGGGGTGCTGATCGACTACGAACAGACCATCTGGCACCGCCAGCTGGACCAGCAGCGCCACCTGCGGGTGCTGAAAAAACCCGTGTTCGACGAGCAGGGCCGGCCGGCCTACCTGATCTGCATGTCGCTCGACATCACCGACAGCAAACAGGCCGAGCAAGCCCTGCGCGAACTGAACGAACACCTGGAGGAACGGGTGGCCCAGCGCACCGAGCAGCTCGACCAGGCCAAGCGCCTGGCCGAGGAAGCGAGCCAGGCCAAGGGCCAGTTCCTGGCCAACATGAGCCACGAGATCCGCACCCCCATGAACGGCGTGATCGGCATGGCCTACCTGGCCCTGAAGACGGAGCTGGACCCGCGCCAGCGCGACTACCTGGAAAAGATCCGCTTCGCCGGCGAGCACCTGCTGGGCATCATCGACGACATCCTCGACATTTCCAAGATCGAGGCCGGCCGGCTCGACATCGAGCAGACCGACTTCGCGCTGGAACACGTGATCCAGACCCTGACCACGGTGCTGGCGCCCAAGGCCGCCAGCCGCGAGCTCACGCTCACCTTCGACCTCGACCCGGCCCTGCCGCCCGTGCTGCGGGGCGACCCGCTGCGGCTGGGCCAGATCCTCATCAACTACACCAGCAACGCCATCAAGTTCAGCGAACAGGGCGCGATCGACGTGGCGGTGCGCCAGCTGGCCGCCGACGCCCGCAGCTGCCTGCTGCGCTTCGAGGTTCGCGACCACGGCATCGGCCTGTCGGCGCAGGAAATGGACAAGCTGTTCCAGTCGTTCCAGCAGGCCGACGCCTCCACCACCCGGGCCTACGGCGGCACGGGCCTGGGGCTGGCCATCTGCAAGCAGCTGGCCCAGCTCATGGGCGGCGAAGTGGGGGTGGAAAGCGCGCCCGGCCAGGGCAGCACCTTCTGGTTCACGGCCCGGCTCGGCATCTCGGGCGCCACCGTGCCGGCCATCATCCACCAGGTGAGCGACGCGGCGGCCGAGCTGGTGGCGTCGGCCCGCACGGCCACCGTCATGCAGTCGCTCAAGGACGCCCGCATCCTGCTGGTGGAGGACAACAGCTTCAACCAGCAGATCGCGCTGGAAATGCTGGAGGACGCCGGCTCGTCCGTGTGCCTGGCCAACAACGGCGCCGAGGCGCTGGAACTGCTGCGCCAGGCCGCCTTCGACTGCGTGCTGATGGACGTGCAGATGCCGCTGATGGACGGGCTGGAGGCCACGCGCCGCATCCGCGCCGACCCGCGCCTGGCCGACACCCGGGTGCTGGCCATGACGGCCACCGCCACCAACGAGGACCGGGAACGCTGCATCGATGCCGGCATGGACGACTTCATCAGCAAGCCGATCCGGCCCGACCTGATGTACCAGACCATCGCCAGCTGGCTGCCGGAACGGGCCGCGCCGCTGCCGCCGTCGCCGCGCGGCGCGCCCGCCTTCCGCGCCACGCTGGGCGGCGACCCGGCCGTGATCGACCTGTCCATCCTGGCCCGGCTGCTCGGCTACGACCCGCACAAGGTGCGCAAGTTCGCCTTCAAGTTCCTGCACACCACCGAAGATGGCCTGCGCCAGATGGAGGCGGCGCTCGAGCGCGGCGAACTGCAGCCGGTGCGTGAGCTGGGGCACCGCATCAAGTCCTCGGCCCGCACCGTGGGCGCGCTGGGCATGGCCGAACAGTGCCTGCAGCTGGAACACCTGGCCGACGAGGCCACGGCGGCGGCCACGGCGCGCGCCGTGCTGGCCCGGCTGTGGCCCCTGCTGGACCAGGTGACGGAACAGATCATGACCCACACCACCTTCGCCGACGAGCGCTGACCGTGAACCTGCCCATGTCCCCCGCCCTGACCACCCCGCTGCGCGTACTGCTGCTGGACGACGACCGCTTCATGCTCGCACTGCTGGCCGAGATGGTGGCCGACCACGGCCCGCACGCCGTGCGCTGCGAGACGAGCAGCCTGCGGGCGCTGGAACTGCTGCGCCACGACGCGCCCGACCTGCTGATCTGCGACCTGGGCTTGCCGGAGCTGGACGGCATCGAACTGCTGCGCCTGATGGCCGAACAAGGCTATGACGGCAGCGTGGTGCTGCTGTCGGGACTGGACGTGGGCGTGCTGCAGGCGGCCGAACGGCTGGCCCAGGCCCACGGCCTGACCTTGCTGGCGGCCTGCACCAAGCCGCTGGCGCCGGAGCGGCTGGGCCAGCTGCTGGCCCAGGCGGCGGCCCGGCGCGCGGCGGCCGCGCCATGAGCGCCGTCCCCGGCTGCGTGCTGGTGGTGGACGACGACGCCTTCCAGCGTGCCATGCTGGCCGACATGCTCGACGAACTGGGCGTGACTATCGTGTTGCAAGCCGGCGACGGCGCGGCCGGGGCGGCGGCGCTGGACGGACCCGGCCCGCGGCCGGGGGTGGTGGTGGCCGACCTGTGCATGCCGGGCCAGGATGGCTTCCAGCTGCTCGAGGCGCTGGCCGCGCGCCGCTACGGGGGCGGCCTGATCCTGCTGTCGGGACAGCAGGAATCGGTGCTGCAGGCGGCCGGCGCCCTGGCCCGCTTCCACCAGTTGAACGTGCTGGGGGCGCTGGCCAAACCGTTGCGGCTGGAGGCGCTGCGCACGGCCCTGGCGCAGCTGGCTTGACGGGTCATTCAACTATTTCAGGCAATCCGCCCCCTTTCCTGAAAAATGGGTTATTATTTCAGCCATCCCCGCCTGCCGACCTTTCTTGCCACCCCTTCCGCAGATTGAATTCCAGCAGACCGCCTCCACTTGCCCTTGGTAGCCCGGCAACGTCGATGGCGCCGACAAGAATGGCTGAGCCCCAGGCGTAACCGATCCCACACTGACCCTCTGACTGAGGAAAACATGAGCGAAAATATCAAACACATCAGCGATGCCTCCTTCGACACCGACGTACTGAAATCGGACCGCCCCGTGCTGGTCGACTTCTGGGCCGAATGGTGCGGTCCCTGCAAGAGCATCGCCCCCATCCTGGAAGAAGTGGCCAGGGAATATGACGGCAAGATCCTGATCGCCAAGATGGATGTGGACGCCAACCAGGCCGTACCGGCCAAGTTCGGCATCCGCGGCATCCCGACCCTGATCCTGTTCAAGAACGGTGTGGCGGCGGCCCAGAAAGTGGGCGCCATGGCAAAAGGTCAACTGACCTCTTTCATCGACAGCAATATCTAAGTATCATGCAGCACACAGGCGGCGCTGCGCCCGCAGCGCCGCCGGATTGGCAGGGCGGCCCGTAGCGGCGTCCATGTGATTAACCCCACGCAATTCCCTCCCCTACCTTTACGTTCCCGTCACGGGACACTCAACACATATGCATCTATCTGAATTAAAGGCCCTACACGTCTCGGCGCTGCTGGAGATGGCAATCGGTCTTGATATCGACAACGCGGCCCGGCTGCGCAAACAGGAACTGATGTTTGCCATCCTGAAGAAGCGCGCCAAGTCCGGCGAACAGATCTTCGGCGACGGCGCCCTGGAAGTGCTGCCCGACGGCTTCGGCTTCCTGCGCTCGCCCGACGCCAGCTACATGGCCTCGACCGACGACATCTACATCTCGCCGTCGCAGATCCGCCGCTTCAACCTGCACACGGGCGATTCGATCGAAGGCGAAGTGCGCACGCCCAAGGATGGCGAACGCTATTTCGCGCTGGTCAAGGTAGACAAGGTGAACGGCGAATCGCCGGAAGCATCGAAGCACCGCATATTGTTCGAGAACCTGACGCCGCTGCACCCGAACGAGCCGCTGCGCCTGGAACGGGAAATGAATGGCCAGGAAAACATCACCGGCCGCATCGTCGACCTGATTTCGCCCATCGGCAAGGGCCAGCGCGGCCTGCTGGTGGCCTCGCCCAAGTCCGGTAAATCGGTCATGTTGCAGCACATCGCGCACGCCATCACGGCCAACCATCCGGACGTGACGCTGATCGTGCTGCTGATCGACGAGCGTCCCGAGGAAGTGACGGAGATGCAACGTTCCGTGCGCGGCGAAGTGGTGGCCTCCACCTTCGACGAGCCGGCCACGCGCCACGTGCAAGTGGCCGAGATGGTGCTGGAAAAAGCCAAGCGCCTGGTGGAAATGAAGAAGGACGTGGTGATCCTGCTGGACTCCATCACCCGTCTGGCGCGCGCCTACAACACCGTGATCCCCGCTTCGGGCAAGGTGCTGACCGGCGGTGTGGACGCCAACGCCCTGCAGCGTCCCAAGCGCTTCTTCGGCGCCGCCCGCAACATCGAGGAAGGCGGCTCGCTGACCATCATCGCCACCGCCCTGATCGAGACCGGTTCGCGCATGGATGACGTGATCTACGAGGAATTCAAGGGTACCGGCAACATGGAAGTACACCTGGAACGCCGCCTGGCGGAAAAGCGTGTCTATCCCGCCATCAACCTGAACAAGTCCGGCACCCGCCGCGAAGAACTGCTGATCAAGCCCGACCAGCTGCAAAAGATCTGGATCCTGCGCAAGCTGCTGTACTCGATGGACGAGATCGAAGCGATGGAATTCATCCTCGACAAGATGAAGGCGACCAAGACCAACGCCGAATTCTTCGACATGATGCGACGCGGCGGCTAACGCCGCATTGCGCCAAGGAGCTTGGCCCAGCAGGGCCAAGCCGTTCCGCAGGCGCGCAGCTACGCTGCACGAATTCCCTGCTCCACCGCGGCGGCTAACGCCGCATTGCGCCGGGAAAAGGCAAGAAAAAAAGGGGGGACGTAACACGGTTAACAACCGTGTTACGTCCCCCTTTATTTTTTCGGACCATAGTGACTGCGGAAAAAATGGGGACGTACCCCAATTTGCGCCGTATCAAATTGGGGTACGTCCCCATTTTTTCGCACGGCTTGCCCGCCCCTGGGAAGGGCTGTATAATCGTCGGTTGCATTAATTCAACCACTGGCAAGTGAGCGGCAATCGGGTCAAGAAGCTGGCCGACCGACGAAGTGCCGTTTGGCTACCTAACCATACCGAGGCTACAAATGAAGGCAGATATCCATCCAGAATACCGCGAAGTTGTGTTCCACGACCTGTCGTGCGACTTCAAGTTCGTCACCCGTTCGACCATCCAGACCCGCGAAACGATCAACCACGAAGGTAAAGACTACCCTCTGGTGAAGATCGAGGTGTCGGCTGAATCGCACCCGTTCTACACCGGCAAGCACAAGATCGTCGACACCGCTGGCCGCGTCGAGAAATTCCGTCAGAAGTTCGGTTCCGTCGGTTCCAAGACTTCCGTCGCAGCCGGTTAATTCCGCCGCGCAGACAAGAAAGGCAGCTACGGCTGCCTTTTTTTGTTTGTTGCCCTGTTTTCCTGCATACTCCCGTCTACCTTTTCTTGCGCCCCTATTGGCGCCCCTATTCGATGAAGCCTGTCCGCCTTCCCGCCGCCGCCACCCTCGCGTTGCCACGCTGGGCCCTGTTCGCGCTGGGCCTGCTCTACATCCTGCCCGGCCTGATCGGACGCGAACCGTGGAAGAACGACGACGCGGCCAGCTTCGGCGTGATGTGGACCATGGCCCAGGGCGGCTGGCAGGACTGGCTGTGGCCCAACATCGCCGGCCTGTCCCTGCCCGACGAGGGGCCGCTGGCGTTCTGGCTGGGCGCCGTGGGCATCAAGCTGTTCGGCTGGCTGCTCGGTGACGTGCTGGGCGCGCGCGTGGCCACGGTGGGCGTGTTCCTGCTGGGCGTAGCCTCGCTGTGGTACGCCACCTTCAACCTGGGCCGCCGGCCCGATGCCCAGCCGCTGCGGCTGGCCTTCGGCGGCCAGCCCGAACCGAAGGACTTCGGCCGCACCCTGGCCGACGCGGCCGTGCTGATCTACCTCGGTTGCCTGGGCTTGCTGCTGCACAGCCACGAGACCACTTCCGAGGCGCTGCAAGTGTCGCTGGTGGCCCTGCTGCTGTACCGCGCCGTGCGCTACATGGAGTTGCCGTCGCTGCGCAACGCGGCCATGACGGGCCTGGCGCTGGGCCTGCTGACGCTGACCCGGGGCTGGATGACACCCGCCTTCCTCACCCTGGCCCTGTTCCTGTGCACCCGCTTCCTGGAACTGCCGGCCGCGCGCAGCCTGCGCGACCTGCTGCTGGCCGTGGCCGTGGCCGCCGCCATCGCGGCCGTCTGGCTGCTGCCGGCCCAGCTGCTGCAACCGTATGGCCAGAGCCCGCTGCCGGGCTGGCTGGCGTGGAACGCGGGCCAGCTGGCCCTGCCCACCGTCCTGTCGCTGAAATTCTTTTACCGGGTCGGGCTGTGGTTCTTCTGGCCCGCCTGGCCGTTCGCCGGCTGGGCCGTCTATGCCTGGCGCCGCCAGCACCACGTGCTGCATATCGTCGTGCCCGTCACTTTCGTCACCATGGGCGCCCTGCTGGCCCTGTTCCACCCCAATCCCGAGCAAGGCCAGCTGCTGGTGTTGCTGCCGGCCCTGTCCATCATGGCCGCCTTCGGCCTGCTGACCATGAAACGGGGCGCCATCAACGCCATCGACTGGTTCTCCGTGATGGCGCTGACCTTGTGCGCGGCCATCATCTGGATCTTCTGGTTCGCCAAGCTGACGGGCTGGCCGGCCCAGGCCGCCAAGAACGCGCTCAAGCTGGTGCCCGGCTTCAAGCCGGAACTGGGCCTGGCCGCCTTCCTGGTGGCCGCCGCCGCCACGGCCGGCTGGATCGCCCTGGTGCACTGGCGCATCTCGCGCCAGCCGGCCGTGCTGTGGCGGGCCGTGGTGCTGTCGTCCGGCGGCCTGATCCTGATCTGGATCCTGCTGATGACGCTGTTCCTGCCGGACATGAACTACAGCAAGAGCTACGCCAGCGTGGCGCGCCAGATCGCCGACAAGCTGCCGCCCGGCGCGGACTGCATCGAAACCAATGTGGGCGCGGCCCAGCGCGCCTCGTTCGCCTACTATGGCCACTTGCCGTTCACGGGCGTGGCCGGCGGGCGCTGCCAGCTGTTGCTGCTGCAAGACAGCATCCACGTGCGCGACGACAAGGAAATCCTGCCCCAGCACCGGGGCCGGCAGTGGCAGTTGCTGTGGGAAGGCCGGCGTCCGGCCGACCGCGAGGAACGCTTCCGCCTGTACCGCCGGGCCGACTGACGCCCGCCGCCACCGTGCGCGCTTGACGCAAAGCAAGGTCTTGTCCGCGACAGCGGGCGGCCCTGCTGTTATGCTGGCAGCACAGGCCGGGCGCGCCCCGCCCGGCACACTGGCGAGCTACCCATGGTCACGCGCTTTCTCCGCCCGGCGGCGGGGCTGGCGGCCGCGCTGCTGATGCACGCCGGCCCGGCCCGCTGTGCCGACACCCTGACGCTGCTGACGGAACACGCGCCGCCGGCCAGCATGCTCGCGCACGGCCAGGTGACGGGACGGGAGACGGACAAGATCCGCGCCCTGATGGCCCGCACCGGCACCGCCTACCGGCTCGACCTGCTGCCCTGGAAGCGGGCTTACCACATGGCCCAGACCCAGGCGGCCACCTGCGTCTATTCCACCTCCCGCACGCCGGAGCGCGAAACCCTGTTCAAATGGGTGGGACCGACCGACCAGGCCGACTGGGTGTTCTATGGCCGGCTCGACCACACTTTCCCCCTGCGCACGCTGGACGATGCACGTCCGTTGCGCATCGGCACCTACAACGGCGACGCCCGCGACGCCTACCTGCGCAGCCGCGGTTTCCAGACCGAAGCGGTCAGCAACGACCTGGACAACCCGCAAAAGCTGCTGCTCAAGCGTATCGACCTGTGGGCCGTGGGCCGGCGGGCCGGCAGTCCCGGCCCCGACCGGCCGGCCTGGAACGGCGTCATCGGCCCCCTGCTGGTGTTCCACCAGGTCCAGGTCTATCTTGCCTGCAACCACAGCGTGCCGGACCAGCTGGTGGCGCGGCTCAACGGCGCGCTGGCCGAACTGCGGCGCGACGGCAGCTTCGTCCAGATCGAGCGGCAATATGCACACTGGCAACCGGCGCCATGACGGCCGGGGCGGATGCGGACCGCGCCGGGGCGCCGGCACGACCATGGGCGCAGGCGTCAGCGGCCGGCCACGTACACCCGTTGCGGGTCGAAGCGGGCATGGCCGGCGAACGGCAAGCGGTCCATATGGCTGACGGCGAGGCTGTCGCCTTCATCCCGGAACACGAACAGGGTGCCGTTCTCGGAGGAAAATACACCCGCCGCCAGGGGGAAGATTTCCACCCGCGCTTCGTTGCGCAGCTGGGTGAAATAACGGTGCCGGCGTTGTTCGAACGTCAGCACCAGCCCCGTTTCCAGCAGATACGGTTGGGCATAGGCGCTGAACTCCTGCGGCGCCAGTTTGTACGGCTCGGTGGCCGCGTAGTTCTTGCTGATCCTGACCTGGACGCTGTCGCCGGCCGCAGCCGGCTCCTGCGGGCCTGCGATGGCAGGGCCGGCCACTATCACGCCGGCCAGCACGGCTATCATCGTTATCCTGTTCATGGTATGCCTCCGACACAAACTTGCCCGCTAACGCAGGGCACACCGCGCTGGCGCGCGATGCATGCTTCATCGTAGCAGCTGGCCGCGCTTTTCCTAGCCAGAAATGGCGCCACGCAAGGCCGCGTGGTGCCGCCCGGCCCGCGCCACGGCCCGGCGCGCAAGATAAACGGGCGTCAGGGTTGCCCTGCTGTTGCAAATCAGTGATAATGCGTGTCGCGTTGCCTCGGTGGTGAAATTGGTAGACGCAGCGGACTCAAAATCCGCCGCCGCAAGGCGTGCCGGTTCGATTCCGGCCCGAGGCACCATGAACATGTATTACGCCGTAGCATCAAACATCAAAACCCGCATGCCTCAAGGCTTCGCGGGTTTTTTGTTGTCTGGCGTGATTTCGGCCGACATCACTCGATGCTGCCGAATGGCGCATTCCTGCCATAAGATGCCCATGCCGCAGCGCGGAACGCATGTCATGGGCACAGTGCATCGCCTGCCTGGTACCCCAAGGTGCCCGCCTTGGCAATCACCGTCGCCGTGGGCAGCGCCATGGTAAAGCCGGGGAATAAGGTCAATGGTGAATACGACACGGCGTTGCAATTACCGGCGTCGCCATCGGCTGCGCATATCCGTACCCGCACCAGGCGGATACAGTTATTGCCATTTGGATCTGTCGTACAGTTAAGCATATTGCGGGCTGGGCATGCAGGCAACAGGCTGGCGGACATGGGTGTCATGGTCAACGTGCCGTTGCCGTCACGCGCGATGGACAAGTAATCAATGCGGAGATGCGCATCGGTTACCGGCAATCCCAGCATCAGCGGCCCAGATGAGTTACGGAATATTGCGCTCCGGCGCACCTGGCTCATCGCGTTTTCATTGCTGAAGTCGGTGACCGTTGCAGCGCTGGCGGCGCGGCGCGTCACTTCCTGCAGCGTATTCCATAGATAGATGGCGCGCGCCACCTCCAGCACCCCAAACAGCAGGGTAAACAACACGAGCGAAACGAGGGCAAACTCCACCAGCATGGCGCCGGCCTGCGTGCCCGCCCGCGCGGCTATAGCTTGCCTATTTGCCCACATAGCGCATTGAGGCGTCGGCCGTCAGGACCAATCCGTCGCCAACCAGAAAGTCGGCCGTACTGCCAAATGTCGTGTCAAACATTTCGATCGATATCAGAACCCGGATCGTGGCCGGCGCGTTGAACCCTGGGCAAGGTCCCCCATCGCATGTCACGCCGACAACAGGGGCGTAAGTGCCTGGGTTAAGGCCCGCAATTTCTTCGTTGACAATAGCGGCCGCCAGCGCCGCTTCGTTTTGCGCCTGGCCGGGCGTTCTCATTTCAACGAGCGGCACTGTCGACAAATACACGGCCGCATCATGCGCTGCGCGCTGGGCCACCTCATAGTGGTAGAACACCCGTCCCAGGAACAACATAGGCGCCAACAGAAGAATCAGGATGGGCAGTGTCAGCGCCGCTTCGACGGCGGCCACGCCGCGCTGGCGGCGCGCGGCAAAATGTTGTAATTGGCGTTTCATTGGTACAGCACCACAGGTCCGGCGAGCGACTGTTCCGGCACGATCCCGGCAAACTCGGCGAAAAGATTGGTGGCCGTGGCAGGCACCGTCATGAAGAATTTCCCAATAGCAAGCACGGTCGCGCTGGTCGTCGCACCGGCTGCAACGGGACAGGCCAGTAACGGGATGTTCAACACGCGGCGGTTGCGCACGCCTGGTCTGCGCGCAATCGCGGGGGCCTGGAAGTTGGCGCCCGCACCGGCCATGTATGGCGTGGGTTGTGGGTAGGCAACGGCGGTGGGCGCACCTGCATACAAGGTCGTCCATGCGCCGGTGGCAAAGGTGGTGTAGCCGCCGTACGGCTCCGGTAGCGCCTGGGGAAACGGGACCGCCTTGGCATACGACCAGAGCGGACCATACATGGCGGCCGAATTGGCGCCCGACCCCGACGGGGGCAGATCAGCCTTGGTCCACAGTTTGTTCGCGTCTTGCTGCCTGTCCGATGCCTGGCCATTCCGTGCCGTCCCCATCCACGGGACGGCCGCGTTGTAGACATAGGATTTGATGTTGAAGTCCGGTGGCGCCGCATTGGGACTGCACAGGCCGCCCGGATACTGGTCGAAGCGGGAATTGAATTGCTGGAAGAGCTGGGCTAACGGAAATGGACTCTGTACCGTAATGGTCCCGCCCATCAAGCGTCCGATTTGCATACTGCCCGTACAGATAAAGGGGCCCACGACGGCCGTGGCCAAATTGGCGGCAGACCCGATTGTTCCAGCCGGATCAACGGGGTCGACCAGAAAATTCGCCGGCGTACTGGCGTTGGGATTGAGCTGCATCAGGTCATAGGGGACGCCACGCCGGAAACCATATTCGACCAGCTCCACGTTCCCCCCATTGTTGCGCGAAGCCTGCGCCGTGGGCGACATGGCGCAAATGGCCAGCGGTGTCGCCATGATGGTCGGCCGGCCCGCAATGGCACGGCCGCTGACGCTGGAACTGGCAAGCTCGGCCGACAGCACTTTCATGAACGCGGCGTGCACTGTGCCCGTCGCAGCAGTCAACGCGCTGGTATCGGCCTTGACATACAGCAGCCCATCCGGCGCGGCCTGGGCCGTTCCCGCGTCCACCCATGCAGCGTCCGGTGCGGCTGGGTCGCTGCTGAACCGGAGCGCGGCATCGGTCCAGTTTAGCGGCTGGGTGTTGTACTGGTAGTGCAAGCGTCCCGCCGCCACGGCTGCCTGCGTCACGGCATTGGCCACGCCGGCGGAGGTGCCGGCCAGTTCGCCAGCGGCGGCGGCGGCGGCGGCATCGGCGATCCCTTGCAACTCCATCCTGCGGTTGTACAGTTGCGCCAGATCCAGGGCAAAGCCCATGAAGCCCAGCATCACTGCCAATAGCAACATAAACATGATCGCCACCGCCCCCGCCTGGCGCTGGGCGGTGCTGTCATAGCGCGCTCTGGTGCAACCGTTCATGACGTCTCCTTCCCGCTGAGCGACTGCCTGCGCCTCCGTTCTTGCAGACGAAGGCTGGCAACCGATTTTATCGGCGGCAAGAATGTGGCCAATTGATGAGAGTCAACAGAGTAGAGCGCGCTGCCGGCCCGGGCCGCCCGTATTCGGGCAGAAAAGTACTGACTGGCTCAGCGTTTTCCGCATTGCCACGCCCCGTGCGCCCCCGTACCGCCGGCAGCGCTGTAACGGCCGGGCTTACCTGGCCGCCCCTGGCGGAACGGACGCCGTCACTGCCGCGTCGGGCCGGGCTGGCCCTGGCGCTCGGCCCGCTCGATGGTGTCCAGTGTGGCCTGCGCTTCGGCCCGCCATGGGCCGCCCAGCGCCAGCGCGCGCCCGGCGGCCTGGCGCGCGCCCGCGTAATCGCCCTGCTCGCTCAGCACCACGGCCAGGTTGTTGTAGGCCGGCGCACTGTCCGGATGGGCCACCGTGGCGCGCCGGAAGGCGTCGGCCGCGCCCGCCCGGTCGCCGGCCCCATAGGCCGTGTTGCCCAGGCCCAGCAGCAAGCCCAGGTCGCCGGGCCAGCGCCGCGCGGCGGCCGCATAGCTTTGCCGCACGGCGTCCGGCTTGCCGCCCTGCTCCCACGCCACCAGGGCGTCCAGCACGGTTTCCCTGGCGCTGGTGGCCGGCAACTGGCCCGGCGCCAGCGCCACCATGCCCCAGTAGCCGCTGCGGGCCCACGTGTGCTCGAAGGTGGACATGGCCATGACCATGTGCTGCGTCGTGCCCGAATGGAGCACGATATCGCCCTGGGCCAGGTCGTAGCCGATCACGACGGCGTAATGCCAGCGGGGAAAGATGGGCAAGCTCAGGTTTTGCAGCACCAGCACCGGGTGGCCGGCCTGCAGTTCGGCCAGCAATGCTTCCAGGCGCGGCGCGATGGTGACGCCCAGCGCGCCGTTGCGGCGGGCGGCGGCCAGCATCTCCACTTGCAGGCTGCCTTCCCGTTCGGCCAGGTAGACTTGCGGCACCAGCGCGTCGGGCGCGACGGCGATGCCGGCCGCGCCCAGCGCCATGGCCAGCGCGGCCGGGCCGCACTGGTAGCGTTCCTGGGCAAAGAACGGCGTCGCGGCCAGCTCCAGCCGCGACGCGGCACCGGGCGGCGGCGCCGCCCGCAGCGCCCGCGTCTGCGTGGCGCAACCGCCCAGCAGCAGGGCCGCCAGCAACAGGGCCGGCATCAGGCGGGCGCGGCCCGCCCCTGCTGCTGCCATCAGCGGTGCGCCGAACGGGTGAATGGGAAGACCTTGGTCAAGCCCAGGATGTCGGTCACCAGCAACAGCACGAAGATGAACACGAGGGCGCCCAGGATACCGTCGCCGCCAGCCGGCAGGCTGTCGATCTGGTGCGCCACGGAGGCCACTTCGGTATCGCTCAGGGCGGCGATGCGGGCCTGGGCGTCGGCCGGCTCGATGTGGTAACGCTGCAACTCGGCCTGCACGTCGGCGCGATTGAGGGCGGCGGCCAGGCTGGCGCGCGCCTGGTCGGCGTTGGCGGCAGCCACCACTTGCTGGGTGCTCACCAGCGCAGCTTGCGCCGGCTGGGCGATACCCACGCTGACAAAAGCGATCAACGCGGCATGGACACACAACTGCTTGAATGGATGGGGCATGGTGTTCTCCTTATTGTGGCAAAGGTTCTAGCGTAGCGGGAAGTAAATTTCCGTGACGCACGAATGGTCTTGCGGGAGCACATTATCGATCCAGCGATCCAGCGGCGCTGTGCTGGCCATGCCATTGTACGAAGGAGCCCGGCCGATGTCGATTGGCACGGCTGGCCAGGGGCCGCGGCGGCACCACCACAGGGGATGACATGCAGATGGATACTGACGCAATCTTGCCACAACGCCCAGGTTGCAGTTGACGATATAAAATCGGCAATTTATTATCAACAATTCATCAGTCGCCGATTCTCCTTTCGTCCCTCCCCCTCTTTCGATACGGAGTCACCATGTCCATCCTGAAACAACTTGCCCTGTCCACCCTGCTGCTGACGGCCGCCGCGGCCCAGGCCGTCACCCCGACCGGCGTGACCGGCGATTTCGGCGGCCACCACTACATCGAGCTCAATACCAGCAACTGGACTGACGCCGAAGCGGCGGCCGTAGCCATGGGGGCCCATCTGGTGGCCGTCAACAGCCAGGCGGAAAATGACTTCCTGATCAGCACCTTTGGCAGCAACCATGCGCTGTGGATCGGCTTCCAGCGCACCGGCCCCAATCCCGCCGACTTCGCCTGGACCAACGGTGACGCCGTCACTTACACCAACTGGGCCGGCGGCGAGCCGAACAACCTGGGCGGCGAATACTATGCCCACACTTACACCAACGGGCAATGGAATGACCTGGCCGACAACAGCGGCTATGCGGGCGCCAAGTTCGGTGTGGTGGAAGCCGTGCCTGAGCCGGGTACCTATGCCATGCTGGTCGCCGGCCTGGCCCTGCTGGGCTGGACGGGCCGCCGCCAGCAACGCCAGGGCTGAGCCGCATCCGGGGCGCCGGCGCGCCGGTCAGTGGTGAACTCTCGCCGCCCGCGCCGTCGTTGCGTCGCATGAAACCGTCGATAACTGGTCAGACCGGTGTTACGGACCGGAAACGGGGGCAGAGAGTCCAGCGCCATGGTAGCGCCCGCCCGGCGCCCGTGTTTGCGCCAAATCAAATTCCGGTCAGAAAACTCAGAGGCTGAGCGTTTTTCGGGCGTGACCGAGCAGCGCGCCAGAACGTGACCGATCAAGGCGCAAAGCACAGCCATAGCTCGGGCTATGGCGAGCATTTGCAACGCCGAGCGGGCACTTTCTGGCGTGATGAGCGGGCATGAACGAAAGACTCTCAGCCTCAGGGTTTGCGCGCGGCCAGCACGTCGCGGTACAGGGCCGCGTAGTTGGCCGCCATCTGTTCGGCCGTAAACAATTCCCAGTAGCGGGCAGTGGCGCGCCGGCCCATGGCGGCCGCCAGTTCCGGCTGCTCCCACAGGGTGCGCATGGCGGCCCCGAAGGCGGCCGGATCGTTGGGCGGCACCACCAGTCCCGTGTCCTGGTCGATGTTGATGTAGGTGGTGCCGGTGCCGATCTCGCTCGAGATCATGGGCTTGCCGTACATGGCCCCTTCCAGCAGCGAGATGCCGAACGCCTCCGAGCGCAGGTGGGAGGGGAACACCATCGCGTAACACAGCTCGAGCAGCGCCACCTTGTCCTCCTCTTCCAGCGCGCCCACGAACAGCACGTGGTGCAGGCCCAGGCGGTCGGCATGGGCCTTCAGTTCCTGCTCGATGGGGCCGGCGCCCACGATCACCACCGGATAGTCGATGCTGGCCATGGCGTCGAGCAGGATGTGCAAGCCCTTGTAGTAGCGCAGCACGCCGACGAACAGGAAGAAGCGCTCGCCGCACAGGGCGCGCCACTTGTCGCGCGTGGCCTGTGCCGGCCGCGGATAGATGGCCTGGTCCAGGCCATAGGTGATGGTGCGCGTCTTGTGCTGGTAGCGGCTCAGCACGGGCGACGACGCCAGGTAGTTGGGCGAAGTGGCCACGATGGCGTCCACGCTGGCCAGGAAGCGCTGCTTGAGCGGCGTGTAGAGCCGCAGCAGCTGCTTCTGGCGCACGATGTCCGAGTGGTAGGTCACCACGCTGGGCTTGTCGATCCGGGCCAGGAAGTGGGCCAGGTCCATGAACGGCCACGGGAAGTGGTAATGGATCACGTCGGCCTGGCGCGCCAGCCGCGCCAGCTTGCCGATGGCGGCCAGCGAAAAGCCGGTGGAAGCGATCTCGAAATCGAGCGGCACCCGGTGCACCAGGTGGCCCTCGAACGTCAGTTCGGCCGGCTCGGGCTGGCGCGTCAGGGTCAGCACCTCGTTCTGCACGCCCAGCCGGCCGGTGCCCGCGCACAGCTGGCGGATCACCTGTTCGATGCCGCCCCAGCTGTCGGGGTAATAGGTCTTGTAAAAATGGAGCACGCGCATGGGCAAGGGGACGCTAGTAGGTCACTGGGTAAGGATGGATTGGTAGACGGCCACCGTGCGGCGCGCCGTCTCGGCCCAGGTCAGTTGCAGTGCGCGGCGCTGGCCGGCGGCGATGCAGCGCGCCCGCAACGCCTCGTCGCGCAGGATGGAGAGCATGGCCGCCGTCCACTCCGGCACCGACAGCGGATCGGCCTCCAGCGCGGCGCCCTGGCACGCTTCGGGCAGCGAGGTGGCGTTCGACGCCACCACGGGCACGCCGCTGGCGAACGCCTCCAGCACCGGCAGGCCAAAGCCTTCGTACAGCGAGGGGAACAGGAAGGCGCCGCAGCCCGCATACAGCTGGCGCAACTCGCCCTGGTCCGTCACGGCCGACAGCCAGCACACGTTTTCGCCCTGCTGGCGGGCGGCCGCGATGCGCCGCACCAGCTCCTCGCTGCGCCAGCCGGGCGCGCCGACGATGACCAGCTGGCGCGCCGCCCGCACCACGGGCGGCAACGCCAGGTAGGCTTGCAGCAGCCGCTCGATATTCTTGCGCGGCTGCAGCGTGCCCACGGTCAGGAAGTAACCGGGCCGCAGGCCGTGCCGCTCCAGCGTGGCGGCCACCGCGGCTGCATCGGGCGCCTCGAACCAGGACGGCGCTACCCCGTGATACACCACGCTGATGCGGCGCTCGTCCACGCCAAAGCACTCGACCAGCTCGCGCACCGAATATTGGGAACCGGTGATCACATGGTCGGCCTTGCGGGCGGCCTTGGCCTGCAGCCAGTTCTTCAGCCGGCGCAGGCGCGGGCTGCACCATTCGGGATGGGAAATCGGCAGCGCGTCGTGCAGCGTGGCCACCACCGGACAATCCATGCGCACGATGCGGTAGTCGGTGGCGTGGAACAGGTCCAGCGGCTGGCCATCCTGGCCCAGGTCGCGCACGGCCAGCCGGGCGCTGGACGGCAGGATCAGGTCGCCGATGGTGGCCAGCGCGAACGACAGCGGCAGCGGCCGGCCCACACGCAGGCACTCGGGCGCACCGGGCGGCGCGAACGACAGCGGCTGCACGGTGCAGCCGGCCCCCGGCAGGTTGGCCAGCAGGGCCTGGGTGTAGACGCCGATGCCATCCAGGCGGCCGCCCGTCAGCTCGGGCTCCAGCGTGGTCGTGGACAGGCCGATGCGCAACGCGCTCACGCCTGGTACATCCAGCGCAGCGTGTCGGCCAGCGGCGGCGGCGCCAGCGCGCCCACCACGGCGGCCAGGCGGCCATTGTCGCCCGTCAGCCGTTCCACTTCGTTGGCCCGCACGAAGGCCGGGTTGACGTGGACGTTGATGCGGTAGCCGGCGATGTCGGCCATCATGTCGAGCACCTCGCCCAGCGAATGGGCGCCCCCGGAGCAGATGTTGAAGGTCTGGCCGGCCGGGGCGGCCGCCAGCAGGGCGCGGTAGCTGGCCGCCACCATGCGCACGTCCGAGAAGTCGCGCCACACGTGCAGGTTGCCCAGCTCGATGTCGGTGGCGCGGCGGCGGAAGTGGCCGACGATCTTGGGCAGCAGGAAGTTCTCGTGCTGGCCCACGCCCGTGTAGTTGAACGGCCGCGTCACGATCAGGGGCAGCTTGTCCTGCCACAGGCGGGCCATGTATTCCATCGCCAGCTTGCTGACGGCATAGTCGTTGGCCGGCGCGGCCGGCACGTCCTCGCCGATCACGGGCACGCTGGTGTTGCCATAGATGTTGGCGCTCGAGGCCAGCAGCACGGCCGACGGCTGGTGCGGCTGGGCGGCCAGCGCTTCGAGCAGGTGGCGGGTGCCGACCACGTTGACGCGGTAGAACTGCTCGACGTCGGCATGGCCGACGAAGGCGATGCCGGCCAGGTGGGCCACCACATCGGGCTGCACCTGCTGCACCATGGCCGCCACGGCGGCGCGGTCAGTCAGGTCGAGCGCAAACAGATGTGATGCGAAACCGGGCGCGACCGGATGGCCGGGCGTGGTGGTGCCGAACACTTCATAGCCGGCCGCGCGCAACTCCTGCTCCAGGTAGCGGCCCGTGAAGCCGGCCAGGCCGGTGACCAGGGCGCGCTTGCCGGCGCCCTCCTGCGTGGGCGCCATCAGGGCCAGCGGTGCGGCTGCCATGGCGTGCGCCTAGAACGAGAAACCGGCCGCGTTGCGGCGCAGGTCGGCCTCGACCATCATCTGGCACAGCTGTTCGAGCGTGGTCTGCGGCTTCCAGCCCAGTTCCGTCAGGGCCTTGGCCGGGTCGCCGATCAGCAGCTCCACTTCGGCCGGACGGTAGAACTTGGGGCTGACCCGCACCAGCACCTTGCCGGTGCGGTTGCAATGGCCCGTCTCATGGTCGGCCGTGCCCTGCCATTCGATGGCCACGTCGATCGCCTTGAAGGCCATGGTGACGAAATCGCGCACGGTCTCGGTGCGGTTGGTGGCCAGCACATAGGTGTCGGGCTGCTCGGCCTGCAGGATGCGCCACATGCCTTCCACGTATTCCTTGGCGTAGCCCCAGTCGCGCTTGGCGTCCAGGTTGCCCAGTTCCAGCACGTCGAGCTTGCCCAGCTTGATCTTGGCCACGGCATCGGTGATCTTGCGGGTGACGAACTCGCGTCCGCGCAGCGGCGACTCGTGGTTGAACAGGATGCCCGAGCAGCCGAAGATGCCGTACGACTCGCGGTAGTTGACCGTCATCCAGTGCGCATACAGCTTGGCCACGCCATACGGGCTGCGCGGATAGAACGGGGTGTCTTCCTTCTGCGGGATAGCCTGCACCTTGCCGAACATTTCCGAGGTCGATGCCTGGTAAAAGCGGATCTTGGGATTGACGATGCGGATCGCCTCGAGCAGGTTGACGGGACCGATGCCGGTGATTTCGGCCGTCGTCACCGGTTGTTCGAACGACACGCCGACGAAGCTTTGCGCCGCCAGGTTGTACACCTCGTCCGGCGCCGCGTTCTGCAGCAGGCGGATGCTGGAACCGAGGTCGGTCAGGTCATACTCCACCAGCTTGAGACGGGGATGCGACTGGATGCCCAGTTCCTCGATACGCCAGAAATTGACCGAGCTGGTACGGCGGTAGGTGCCAATCACTTCATAACCTTTTTCCAGCAGCAGTTCTGCCAGATAGGCGCCGTCCTGGCCGGTAATGCCCGTGATGAGCGCTTTCTTCGTGTTTTGCATGATATTCGGATCCGATGCTGGGAATGGCGGGAGGACGGCCTGCGCCCTCGAACAACCCGGTATTGTAACAGAGCGTCACCGCCGCACTTCCTGCTCCATATGGCAATTACAACAGTTACATCTTGTTACAGGGCAATATTTTCGATCATTAAAGCATTGTTTGATTTGCATCAATAGTCGCCGCGCGCGCGGACGGCCGGCGCAAAAAAGGCTGGCGCCCTCGCGGGCCGCCAGCCTGGCGCCGGTACGGGGACCGGATCAGCTCTTGCGTTCCGCCACCGCGTCCACCACGCACAGGGCCGTCATGTTGACGATGCGGCGCACCGTGGCCGACGGCGTGAGGATGTGCACCGGACGGGCGCAGCCGAGCAGGATGGGGCCGACGGCGATGCCGTTGCCGGCCGCCGTCTTGACCAGGTTGTAGGCGATGTTGGCCGCGTCGATGTTGGGCATGACGAGCAGGTTGGCGTCATGGGCCAGGTTGGAGCCGGGCATGATCTTGCCGCGCAACTTGGAGTCGAGCGCCGTGTCGCCGTGCATCTCGCCGTCCACTTCCAGCTCCGGCGCCTGTTCCTTGATGATGGCCAGCGCGGCCCGCATCTTCTGCGCCGACTCGCTGTTGGACGAGCCGAAGTTCGAGTGCGACAGCAGGGCCGCCCGCGGCGACAGGCCGAAGCGCACCATCTCCTCGGCCGCCATGATGGTGATCTCGGCCAGCTGCGCGGCGGTGGGGTTCTCGTTGACGTGGGTGTCGACCATCACCAGCTGGCGCTCGGGCAGGATCAGCACGTTCATGGCCGCGTACACCTTGGCGCCGGCCCGCTTGCCCAGCACCTGGTCGATATACTTCAGGTGCAGGTCGGTGGTGCCGAAGGTGCCGCAGATCATGCCGTCGGCGTCGCCCTTGGCGATCATCATGGCGCCGATCAGGGTGTGGCGGCGGCGCATTTCCAGCTTGGCGTATTCCTGGGTCACGCCCTTGCGCGCCGTCAGCTCGTAGTAGGCCTTCCAGTAGTCGCGGTAGCGCGCGTCGAAATCGGGGTTGATGACGTCGAAATGCACGCCCTGCTTGAGGCGCAGGCCGAACTTCTGGATGCGCGTCTCCAGCACGGCCGGACGGCCCACCAGGATGGGGCGCGCCAGGCGCTCGTCGACCACCACCTGCACCGCGCGCAGGATGCGCTCTTCCTCGCCCTCGGCATAGACGATGCGCTTGAGGTCGGCGTGCGTGTTCTTGGCCACCTGGAACAGCGGCTTCATGAAGGTGCCGCTGCGGTAGACGAACTGCTGCAGGCTGTCGGCGTAGGCTTGCAAGTCCTTGATGGGACGGGTGGCCACGCCGGACTGCTCGGCCGCCTTGGCCACGGCCGGCGCGATCTGGATCAGCAGGCGCGGGTCGAACGGCATCGGGATCAGGTACTCGGGGCCGAACGACAGGTTGCTGATGCCGTAGGTGGTGGCCACGATGTCGCTCTGCTCGGCGTGGGCCAGCTCGGCGATGGCGTGCACCACGGCGATCTCCATCTCGCGCGTGATGGTGGTGGCGCCGCAATCGAGGGCGCCGCGGAAGATGTAGGGGAAGCACAACACATTGTTGACCTGGTTCGGGTAGTCCGAACGGCCGGTGCAGATCACGGCGTCGTCGCGCACGGCCTTGACGTCCTCGGGCAGGATCTCCGGGCTCGGGTTGGCCAGGGCCAGGATCAGGGGGTTGGGCGCCATCTGGCGCACCATGTCCTGTTTCAGCACGCCGCCGGCCGACACGCCGAGGAAGATGTCGGCGCCGGGGATCACTTCGGCCAGGGTGCGGGCCGGGGTGTCGCGCGCGAAGCGCTCCTTGTCCGGGTCCATCAGTTCCGTGCGGCCCTTGTAGACCACGCCGGCCAGGTCGGTGACGAAGATGTTCTCGAGCGGGAAGCCGAGGTCGACGATCAGGTCCAGGCAGGCCAGCGCGGCCGCGCCGGCGCCCGACACCACCAGCTTGCATTCCTTGATGTCCTTGCCCACCACTTTGATGCCGTTGAGGATGGCCGCGCCGACGATGATGGCCGTGCCATGCTGGTCATCGTGGAACACGGGGATCTTCATGCGGTCGCGCAGCTGGCGCTCGATGTAGAAGCACTCGGGCGCCTTGATGTCTTCCAGGTTGACGCCGCCGAAGGTGGGCTCGAGCGAGGCGATGATGTCGCACAGCTTGTCGGGGTCCGATTCGTTGATCTCGATGTCGAACACGTCGATGCCGGCGAACTTCTTGAACAGCACGCCCTTGCCTTCCATCACAGGCTTGGCGGCCAGGGGGCCGATGTTGCCCAGGCCCAGCACGGCCGTGCCGTTGGTGATGACGGCCACCAGGTTGCCGCGCGCCGTGTACTTGTAGGCATTGGCCGGATCGATGACGATCTCCTCGCAGGGCGCCGCCACCCCGGGCGAATAGGCCAGCGCCAGGTCGCGCTGGTTGGTCAGTTGCTTGGTGGGGGTGACGCTGATTTTGCCGGGGCGCGGTATCTCGTGATACTCGAGTGCGGCAAGGCGCAGTTGTTGGCGAAGTTCCTCTTTTTGATCAGATGACGAATCCATGCTGTGCAGCCTTCCTGTTTGTTCGGTCGGAAAGCTTACGATTTTATCAGACGGATTCTTTCAATTAAGTAGGTATTTTTACCAAGTGCTATAACTGTTTTGTATGGAAATACCCTACAGCAATCAAAAATTGCATATCAATAAGTCAAAAATACAACAAACATTGCCGCCCAACCATTGCCTTTAAATTAAGTTTTTTGGCGATCAAGATGAACTACAGACATCAAGCCGCGGCGCTCCACCATGAACTTCACGATTGTGGCCTCGAATGGCACGCATATCATGCTACACGCCAACACCAGCGCGCCTCGGTATTTTTCTGGCGCCGCTTGGCGGGACTCCAGCCGGCGGACATCGCGGCGTCATTAACTAGGGAATTTCCCCCTTGCCCCGCGACTGCTTGGGTACTTATATGAAGCGAGCATCGACCATCTGGCAGCCTCGCGAGATAACGCCATGTTTGGCAAGCTGGCGGTTGACCGCGTCGAAAATGCTTGCGCTGCCGCCGACCTGAATCAGGCGCTCCTTGAACGTCCAGATCATGGTCCGGCCCGGAATCTGGCTGCTCGCGCGCAATCCGACGAAGCGCTGGAAACTCAGACGGTCAAGCAACTGAGATTCCATCTGCGCATCGGAAAAGTTGAGCAATTGCTGAATCAGTAGCGACCGTACCATTAGTTCGGTCGAGAAAGGCGGACGACCGCCGCGTTCACGGCTTGGCCATGGCGCATGCATGATCGGTCCAGGAAGGCCTGAGTCGAAAAGTTCAGCGGCTGCTCCAGCAGCCGTAGTGCGTCGCCAAGCTTATTCAGCTTCGCTTCGCGTTCTTGGTCGGCAAACGCCCTTGGAAGAAAGTCGAAATTATCATAACGACATCACGCCATCTTTGGAGAGAATTTCAAGGTGTCCGATATTTGCTCCCGGCCAGATATGCGACAACTTACTTAACATATTTAAAGCTTATGAAATATATAACATTGTACCAAAGTAAAAATATATATTTTGATAATTATGTTGACTTATCTTCCCATTAAACTTATTGTCTAACAAATACATATAGACTTTTGCATAAGCACACAACCATCGCAACCATATGTAATTGGTTATCCGTGCTTTGTTTATTTGTCACTACTATGATACCGATTTAAACTAAAACCTTTAGAGGGATAAGTGAAAAGAATACTTTACCTATGTTTAACAATACTGTGCTTAAATTTTAATGCAGCTAAAGCGACCGATACTTTAATTCAAGGAAGCATTCTAAAAAATAACGGCAGCATTACATCCATCGACGGAAAATACACGCTAATTATGCAGACCGATGGCAGCTTTCTTGTCTATCGGTCCGATGGAGTTGTTATCTACCGAATGGCAAAGCATGGGACGCACGCAGTACTGGAGGCAGATGGGCGCTTAACTGAATATAATGGATCCCAGGTTATTTGGAGAAGCAATAATCCTCCTAGGACCTGCACACCCGTTTACCAATGCCATTTAATTAAGATGTTGCCGGATGGTTCTTTAATGGTGTATTGGCACAATCAACTTGGGGATCAATGGATGTCTGAATGGTACACTTCCGCCGACCCTGATTATGCAACTATCCAAGCGGGCGTTAGATATCCGCCGACCCCGGTGAGACCCCCAGGACCTGTTCCTCAATTTACCCCGCCAATATCATATCCTGCTACACAGGGCGCGTGCAATATCGTGACAGATAGAAACTGTCCAAACGATGGCCCTCAGCTTTAACTATCTTTCGAATTAGGTTTGGTGATATTATGAAAATCAAGGATATAATTAAAATATTTTTTTTTGCGTCTATAGCAGTTTACAGCCAAGCCCATGCATTAGGTTCAGTAAGCAGGGCCTGCAGATTTGACCAGATTCCAATTGACCTACAACGCGCAGCTTCACTGTTTTTTTACGCAATAGGTGCAGATACCGATGTTTTGGTTCTTCCGCTAAGAGATGCAGATACGCAGAGCCAGTACTGGATTCTTGAATCGTTGACGACTGACTATGGAAATGTACGTTACTATTTGTTTTCCGCTCGCATAGTTTATGAGTGGGTTGAATTGCAGGCGGGACAAAATGGTAGTGGCGAAATTGTGGGGTACAAGTTCAGGGACAGATTGGATAGTGCCTGGACACAACAACAAATTTCTGCTGCAATGAGGGCGTCTCCAGAATTTGCACCTTTCTATCTAAATCGACAACTTCTTTATAGTGCGCGCGCCGGAAGTCCAAAAATTGTCGAAAGGCTCGGGGCTGATGCGGTTAGACACTTCTTGGTCAAAGGCAGGCATCGAGCAGTGGACGCGCAAAGCGGAGCTTTGGTCAATGTAAGCGATTCGCAAGCAAATACGTGCAACCTTTCCGATCTTGGTATCGGAACTAGTTTAATGGATCGATAATATGAAAATAGTTTTTTTGTTTCTTGCTTTTATATCAGGCACGTGTCTTGCACAGGATTTACCTAAGGTCTTATTGGAGTTGGGCGAAAAAGGCGAGGGAATCATTACAGATGCCGAGTTATCGAAAACTCAAAAAGATTTTTTTGAAAAAAACCTAATCAAGGACCGGGATGGGGTGATCCTTTTGAAATCTGATTCGGAATATCAGAAATTAATTGAAACTTTTAAAAAACATCCAGACATAAAGCGTGAGTTGCCCAGCGATTTTATTTCTGCAGCTGAAAAATTAAAATTGTCAGGATATTCTTTTTTTGGCATATTGTATGAAGA
>NZ_JBYSZG010000024.1:0-90994 GCF_058786935.1 Rugamonas sp. FW305-51 | reverse complement strand
GCATGGCGGCCGGCCTGTCAGGGAGGGGCGAAGGCCTGTCGCGCAGCGTCGACCGCGAGACGTGGCCTGGTGCGGGCAAGTCCTGCAGACCGCCGGGCAGCGCGGTCAGGACCGGGCGGCGCGGTGCCCGGCACGGCGCCAAACAGCGGCAGTGCCACTTGACGTACTGCGACTGGGGGCCGCATGGTGCGCCCCCAGTCTTGCTACAAGTTGTACAGCAATCGGGGGCCGGGGAATTCGGCACCATCGTCGGCGCCCACTTCCAGGTCCAGCAGCGCGTTGGTGCGGGCCGCCAGTGACAGCAGCAACTCCTTGTGCTGCTCCGGGCGCGCCGCGAGGTTGTCCAACTCATCGGGGTCGCGGCGCGTGTCGTACAGTTCCAGCTCGTTGTGCGCCAGCAGCGTCGCCCAGTCGCGCGGCTTGTGGTGTTCGGACGGCTTGAAATAGCGGGCGAACTTGTAACGGCCATCGTGGATGCCGCGGAACAGCGCGTGATGCTCCAGGCTGGGCAGGGGACGCTCGCCGTGCAGCAGCACGCGCAGCGGCGTCAGCCTGTCGATCACGTGGTCGGTGCGGATCGAGCTTTGCGTGTAGTCGCCGTCGATATAGAGCGGCACGCCGTAATTGAACAGGATGCCGCGCCGGTCGCGCTCCGTGCGCGCCGTCGGTGAGGCCACGGCCGGCGACACATCCACACCTTTCAGGTAAGGATAGGCTTCGGCGCAGGCGCGCGGCTCGACCCCGGCAAAGCCCAGCAGCGTAGGCGTGAGGTCGAGGCAGGAGGCCAGGGCCGGCGTGCTGCTGCCGCGGGCCGCGTCGGGATGGCGCACCAGGAACGGCAAGCGCACGTTCTCCTTGTAGATGTGCGGCCCTTTCTGGCGCAGGCCGTGGGCGCCCGCCATTTCGCCATGGTCGGCCGTGTAGATCACGATGGTGTCGTCGTCCAGCCCGAATTCCTCGAGCGCCCGCAGGACCGACAAGGCCTGCCGGTCCACGTCGCGGATGCAGTTGAAGTAATAGCTTTGATAGGCGCGCCAGGCCACTTCGTCACGCGCCCCGATGTGACCATAGAGGGCGCTGCACAGGTCGGCGAACTGACGCTGGGCGCTGGGTTTTTCGGCCAGCGTGTCGGCATAGAAGCTGTGCGGTAGCGGCAGGTCCCAGTAGCGGTGATACGGACTGGCGTGCGGGGCGCCGGCCAGCGGCGCCAGCACGTCGTGGCGGATGCGCGACTGTTCCTGCTGCGGTCCGGTGTTGAAATACATGACGTCGTGCGGATTGACGAAATTGACGGCCAGGAACCAGGGCTGTTTGCCCTGCATGGCGCGGCCCTTGGTGCCCAGCCATTCGATGGCGTTGCTGGCCGTCTGGCGGTCGGTGCGAAAGCCGGTCCAGGTGGCGCCGTGGGGATCGCCGTCGGTGTTGAAGTCGGAAAAGCCGTACGGTTCCAGCGCATCGGCCACGCTGGGATAGGGGCCGTAGGTCAGGCCAGGGTCGTGGCGCACGGGGGATAAGTGCCATTTGCCCTTGTAGGCCGTGTAATAACCTTGCGCCCGCAGCAGGTGGCCGACGCTGGGCAGGCCGTCGGGCAGTTGTGGAAAGGTGGGCGGTGCTTCGATATTGGCCGTCATGCGCGTGTGCTGGGTATGCTGGCCGAAATACATGTTCGAGCGCGACGGCGAGCAGGGCGTGGTGTTGGCGTGGTACTCGGTAAAGCTGGTGCCGCGTTCCTGCAGCCATTCGTGGGCGTGCAGTTCCAGGCCGGCGGGGAGGTCGGCGCCGCTGCGCTCCTGGTCGCTGACGATGAGCAGGATGTTGGGGCGGCGCTCGCGCCGGGTCTGGGCCGCCACCGCGCCGGCCAGCCTGGGGGCGGTGTACGGCCGCTGGCCGCCGCCGGCCAGTTCGCCGGCCACGGTGGCTGCGCCGAGCGCGCCCAGGCCGGCCACCAACTGGCGACGCCGGCGGAAGTTGGTATCTGTCATGAATCTCTCCTCGTGATGGTCTGCACCGATTATTGGGGTGGCCGCCGTATGAGGCAATCGCGTAATATTCATCCTTTGCAATGCATTCTCCGCATACACCATGGATATCCGCAAGCTGCGCTACATCGTCGCCCTGCATGAAGAGGGCAGTTTCATCAAGGCCGCCGAGCGTGTGCACCTGAGCCAGTCCGCGCTCTCGCGCAGCGTGCAGGCGCTGGAGGCCGACCTGGGCGTGGTGCTGTTCGACCGCACCCGCGACGGCGTGGTGGCGACGGCGGCCGGACGCCAGTTCGTCGCGCGCGCGCGGCATGCGGCCAAGGTGCTGGGCGACCTGCAGCACGATATGCGGGCGCTGGGCGATGGCGCATCGGGCCGCCTCAGTTTCGGCATCGGGCCGTTTCCGGCCGCCGCCTTCCTGGGCGCGGCGCTGGAGCGGGTGGCCGTCGAGTGTCCGCGGCTGCGGGTAGCGGTGGAGATCAACAACGCGCCCATCCTGGTGGAGCACCTGAAGTCGGAACGGATAGAATTTTTCGTGGCCGATGCGCGCACGCTGGCCGAAGACAGGGAAGTGACGATTGCGCCGTTCGGCGACCAGGATGGCCTCATCGCCTGCCGTGCCGGTCACCCGTTGACGCGGGCGCCGGCAACGGGCATCGATGCGCTGGCGCGCTATGGCTTTGCCTCGGTCCATCTGCCGGACGCCGCGTTCCTGCCGCCGCAACTGGCCGCCACGCTGGAGGCCCCGGGCGGCTGGGGCGCGCAGATGCTCGCCTGCGACAATCTGGACATCCTCAAGCGGGTGGTGCTGCACAGCGACCTGCTGCTGCTCTCCACCCGCGCCGTGGTGCGTCAGGAGCTGGCGCACGGTGACCTGGTGGCATTGTCCATGCCCGGCGTGGACGGCCTGGGCGTGGCGATGAGCGTGGCCACGCTGCGCGAGCGCAGCCTCTCGCCGGCCGCGCAGGCCGTGATCGCGCGCTTGCGCGCGGCCAGCGCGGCCACGCTTCAGGACGCGGGCTGATAACTGCCGTCGCGGAACACAGTGGTGCCCGGCGCCGCGGCAGCGATGCCGTGCAGCCGCTCCAGCACCAGCCGGGCGGCCGGCGACAGCGTGCGGCCGGCCAGCTGCACGGCGCCGATCTCCGCGTACATGGGCGGCAGGCCGGGAAAGTCGAGTGGTTCCAGCGTACCGGCCGCGATTTCGCCGGCCACGGCCGCTTCCGTCGCCAGCAGGATGATGTCGTCGTCCTGCGCCATCTCCTTCAGGATGTGCATGTTGTCGCACTCGAAGATCACGGGCAGCGGCGCATGGGCCGGCATGCCCAGCACCTTGCGGAACACCGCTTTCATCTCGCGCGGCAGCAGCAGCGAGGCGAAGCCGTAGGGCAGCAGGTCGGCCGGGCTGCGTCCGGATGCGCCCAGCAGCGGATGGCCGGGGCGGCACATGAAGCGGCCGTGCTGGCGGCAGATGGGCGTGACGGCCAGGTCGGGCTCGGGCGCGATGTCGCGCGTGTCGGCGATGAAGAATTCGATCTGCTCGGCCTTCAGGTGCACCAGCAGGTTGCGCCAGTTGTTGCTCGACACTTGCAGCGACAGGCCGGGGCGCTCGCGGCGCAGATAGCGCACCAGCGGCGGCAGCATGGAGGCGGTGGGCAGCGGTCCCACGCCAAAGGCCACCTGGCCCATTTCCGCATCGCGTATCAAGCCCATGTCGCGTTCCAGGTTGCGCATCTGGAAGATCAGCTTCCTGGCCTGTTCCAGGAACACGGCGCCCACCGTGGTCAGCTTGACGTTGCGGTTGTCGCGGTCGAACAACAGCAGGCCCAGTTCCTCCTCCAGCGTCTGGATGCTGCGGCTCAGGGCCGGCTGCGACAGGTGCAGGCGGTCGGCGGCCCGGGCGAAGTTCAGTTCATCCGCCAGGGCGATGGCGTAGCGCAGCCGTTTCAAGTCCATGGTGTCGTCCGATTCATGCAGGTAATGCATTATAACGATCAAAATGATGCATTGGACAGCAAAAATCGTCCACCCTACACTGGGCTCCACCTTGACGCCGCGCATCAAAAAACCAAGCGGCGCGTAACTGGAGACATGCATGGACAAGCAATATTTCGACTACGTCATCGTCGGCGCCGGTTCGGCCGGTTGCGTGCTGGCGGCCCGCCTGACGGAAGACCCCGACGTGACGGTGTGCCTGCTGGAGGCGGGCGGCCCCGACAGCAGCGTGCTGATCCACGCGCCGGCCGGCCTGGTAGCCATGGTGCCGACCAGGATCAACAACTACGCCTACCAGACCGTGCCCCAGCCCGGCCTGAACGGCCGCCGCGGCTACCAGCCGCGCGGCAAGACGCTGGGCGGCAGCAGTTCCATCAACGCCATGCTGTACGTGCGCGGCCACCGCTGGGACTATGACCACTGGGGCGCGCTGGGCAACGCCGGCTGGTCCTACAACGACGTGCTGCCGTACTTCAAGCAGGCCGAGAACCATGAACTGGGCGACGGTTACGACGGCTGGCACGGCCGCGGCGGCCCGCTCAACGTCTGCTATCCGCGCCACGCCAGCCCGCTCAACCAGATGTTCATCGACGCCGCCGCCACCCAGGGCATCGCTTATACGGCCGACTACAACGGCGCCGGGCAGGATGGCGCCTTCATGTACCAGGTCACGCACCGCAACGGCGAGCGCTGCAGCGCCGCCAAGGGCTACCTGACGCCCAAGCTGTCGCGTCCCAACCTGAAGGTGATTACCCACGCCGTGTCGTCGCGCATCGTATGCGAAGGACGCGCAGCCAAGGGCGTGGCCTATATCCGCGACAATGTGATGCATGAGGTGCATGCGCAGCGCGAAGTGATCGTGTCGGCCGGCGCCTTCGGCTCGCCCCAGCTGCTGATGTTGTCGGGCATAGGGCCGGGCGCCCATTGCGCATCCCACGGCATCGCCCCGGTGCTGGACCTGGCGGGCGTGGGCCGCAACCTGCAGGACCATATCGATTACGTGCAGAGCTGGCGCCTGCCCAGCAAGACGGAAAGCTATGGCGTGTCGCTGCGCGGCACGGCCAAGCTGGCCGCCGCCATGCTGGAGTGGAAGCGCCACCGCACCGGCATGGTGGCCAGCCAGATCGCGGAGGCGGGCGCCTTCTTCCGCTCCGGCCCCGGATTGCCGGCGCCGGACCTGCAACTGGTGTTCGTGCTGGCCATGGTGGACGACCACGCGCGCAAGGCCCACCTGGGCCACGGCATGTCCTGCCACGTGGACGTGCTGCGTCCCCACAGCCGCGGCACGGTGACGTTGCAGGGCAGCGATCCGCGCCTGGCGCCCGTGATCGACCCGCGCTTCCTGTCCGACCCGCGCGACCTGGAGCTGCTGGTCAAGGGCGCCCAGGTCCAGCAGCGCATCATGGAAGCGGCGCCGTTCGACGCCGTGCGCGGCCGGATGCTGTACCCGGTCGCCGCCGGCGACACGGCCGCCCTGATCGACGACATCCGCTCCCGCGCCGACACCCAGTACCACCCCGTGGGCACCTGCAAGATGGGGCCGCGCGAGGACGCGCTGGCCGTGGTGGACGAGCGCCTGCGCGTGCGCGGCATGGCCGGCCTGCGCGTGGTCGACGCCTCCATCATGCCCACCGTCATCGGCGGCAACACCAATGCGCCCACCATCATGATCGCCGAAAAGGCGGCCCGGATGATCCTGGCCGATGCCCGCGCCAGCCAGGCAGCCTGACACTACTTCAACCCAAGGAACCGTAACCATGCCTTTGACCGCCCGCCTCACGGCGCTGGCGTTGGCCTTCTGCACCCTGCAGGCCGGCGCAGCCACCCCATCGCAACCGGCCAGCCGCTACACGGCCGTCGCCAACCAGGCCTTCGGCGCCGCATTGCCGCTGGCCGACCGCCAGGACTTCGACGACGCCACGCGCGGCCTGGTGGCAGCCATGCCAGACGCGCCGTACAAGGATGCCGCCGGCAACGTGATCTGGCAGCCGCACCTGTTCGACTTCATCCAGGGCGCTGCGCCGGCCAGCGTCAACCCCAGCCTGTGGCGCCAGGAAGCGCTGAACAACGCGCACGGCCTGTACAAGGTCAGCGACGGCATCTACCAGCTGCGTGGCTTCGACATCTCCAACATGACCCTGATCGAGGGCCGGACGGGCTGGATCGTGGTCGACCCGCTGGTGAGCGCCGAGATGGCGCGCGCCGGGCTGGAATTCGCCCAGCAGCACCTGGGCCGCCGCCCGGTGGCGGCCGTGATCTACACCCACGGCCACGCGGACCACTTCGGCGGCGTGCGCGGCGTGACCAGCGAGGAGGATCTGCAGTCGGGCAAGGTGCGCATCATCGCGCCGGAAGGCTTCATGGAGACTTCCGTGGCCGAGAACGTCCTGGCCGGCAACGCCATGGCGCGCCGCGCCCAATACCAGTTCGGTATGCCGCTGGCAGCGGGCCCGCAAGGCATCGTCGGCACAGGCCTGGGCAAGAAAGTCTCGACCGGCACCATCGGCCTGATCGCGCCCACGGACTCGGTCGGCAAGACCGGGCAGGCGATGGATATCGACGGCCTGCGCTTCGTATTCCAGCTGGCGAACGGCTCGGAAGCGCCGTCCGAGATGACGTTCTACATCCCCGAACGCCACGCACTGTGCCTGGCCGAAGTGGCCACGGCCAATATGCACAACATCTACACCCTGCGCGGCGCCCGCATGCGCGACGCGCTGGGCTGGAGCAAATACATCAACGAAATGCTGGACCTGTTCCCGGACGCGCAGGTGGGCTTCCGCAGCCACCACTGGCCCGTGTGGGGCCAGGACCGCCTGCGCCAGCAGCTGGCCAACCAGCGCGACATGTACCGCTTCATCCACGACCAGGCCCTGAACCTGGCCAACCGCGGCGTGCCTATCGACGATGTGGGCAATGCCACTTTCTTCCCCAAGGCGCTCAAGGCCGATTTTTCCACCCATGGCTATTACGGCACGCTGAGCCACAACCTGCGGGCCGTGGTCGATTACTACCTGGGCTGGTACGACAGCAACCCGGCCACGCTGAACCGCTTGCCGGGCAAGGAGCGCGCGCAGCGTTATGTGGCGGCGATGGGCGGCGCCAAAGCGGTGCTCAAGCAGGCCAGGGCCGGCTACGCGGCGGGCGACTACCGCTGGGTGGCCGAGATGCTCAACCACCTGGTGCAGGCCGATCCGGCCAACAAGGCGGCCCGCCTGCTGCAGGCCGACACGCTGGAACAGCTGGGCTACCAGGCCGAATCGGCCATCTGGCGCAACGAATACCTGACCGGCGCCCACGAACTGCGCGACGGCATCACGGCGCTGCACATGTCCACCCAGGGTCCGGACCTGACGCGCGCCATGTCGGTCGAAATGATCTTCGACTTCCTGGCCGTGCGCCTGAACCACGAGAAGGCCGACGGCCTGCACCTGGGCGTGAACATCGCCTTCACCGACAGCCATGAGAACTACGCGCTGGAGCTGTCGAACTCCGTGTTGAACAACACCCGGGGCCGCGTGCTGGCCCGGCCCGACGCCGCGCTGACCCTGAGCCGCGCGGCCCTGTTCAAGATGCTGGTGGCCAAGGTGCCGCTGGCGCAGCTGGTCCAGGCGGGCGAAGTCAAGCTGGACGGCGATCCAAAGGCGCTGGCCGCGCTGTTCGGCAATTTCGACCAGTTCGATCCGCAGTTCCCCGTCGTCACGCGCTGACGGGCGTTGTAAGCAGTAGCGCAGTCAAAACTATACAAAAACAGCAAGGGAGACAGGATGCACAAGCAAGAACAGAACCGGCCATGCCAGGCGCGCCCCACGGCGCTGGCACTGGCGTGCCGCATGGCGCTGGCCACCATGGCGCTGGCCGCGGCCCATGCGGCGCAGGCGGACAGCTTTACGCTCGATAACGGCGTGGAGGGCCGTTGGTCGCTCAACGCCAGCATGGGCGCCAGCTGGCGCGCCACGGACCGCGATCCCAATCTCGTCTCGGGCGCCAACGGCGGCACGCCCGGCGTGGGCAACGGCCATGACGACGGCAACCTGAACTTCAACAAGGGCACGGCCTATTCCAGCGGGCCCAAGGCCACGGGCGAGTTGCAGCTCAAGCGCGAGAACCTGGGTGTGTTTGTGCGGGCCACTGCCTGGTACGACTACACGCTGAGCGAGAAGGGCGTGGCGCACGGCAGTTTCAACAACGGCTACGTGCCCGGCGCGAAGTTGAGCGACCAGGGCTTCTATGCCAATACGGGCTTTTCCGGCGCGGCGCTGGCTGACGCTTATGTGTTCGGCGAATTCGACCTGGCCGGCAAGCCGCTCAACGTCAAGCTGGGCAACCAGGTGGTGAACTGGGGCGAGAGCGCCTTCATCCCCGGCATCAACGCCATGGGCGCATTCGACCTGACCGCGGCCCACCGTCCGGGCGCCCAGGTCAAGGAAATCCTGCGGCCGCTGCCCCAGCTGACGGCCAACCTCGGGCTGGGAGACGGCGTCTCGATTGAGGCGTTCTACCAGCTCAAATGGGAACATACCCTGTTCGACGGCTGCGGCACCTACTGGTCGCTGGTCGATTCGCTCAACTGTCCCGGCGGCGCCGTGGTGTTCGGCGACGCGATCGGCAACGACCAGAAACAGTACAACGGCGTGCCGGCGCTGGGCGCCATGCCGCCGGCCCTGCTCAACGCCGCTGGTGCCGCCGCACTGGCCAAGGTGCCGTTCAACTTCCGCCTGGGCCGGGCGCCGGACCCGACACCGAAGAACAGCGGGCAGTTCGGCCTGTCGTCCCATGTATTCGCCGATGCGCTCGGCACGGACTTCGGCTTCTACTTCGCCAACTACCATGCGCGCACGCCCACCTTGTCGGCCGCCCACACGCCGTCTCCGGCGCCATCGCTGTATTCGGGCCAGTATGCCGCGCCGTTGACGGCCTTGTCCAAGGTGTTGGCCGGCCTGGGCCAGGCGGCAGCGGCCAGGCAGATCGGCACGCTGGGCGCCTTCCCCGGCGTGGAGCTGGCGTGGGACTACAGCGCCACCAACATCCAGTCACTGGCCGTGTCGGCGGCGACGGAGCTGGGCGGCGTCTCCGTGTTCGGCGAGGCTAGCCACACCCACGGCGTGCCGGTGCAGATCAATGCGCCCGACCTGGTGGTGGGCAGCGTGTTGGGCATCGGGCCACAGGGCGCGCTGGCGCGCTGGGTGCGCGATCCGTCCATCGCGCAAGGTTCCATCACCCACGGCTATGACTTGAAGAACAAGGACCAGATCCAGGTGTCGGCCTTGAAGCTGTTCGGCCCCACGCTGGGCGCCAGCAGTGCCAGTTTGCTCGGTGAAGTGGGCTTCCAGCACTGGAGCGGCATCGGCGATCCGGCCACTTCCACCCGTTATGGCCGCGGCTTCCTGTACGGCTTTGGCCCCACGGCGGCGCTGGGCGGCACCTGCGCGGGCCTGAACGGCTACGCGCCGTACTGCGAGAACCAGGGCTACGTCACCACCAGCGCCTGGGGCTACCGCCTGCAGGGCGAGTTGACCTTCAGCGACGTGTATGCGGGCATCAACCTCAAGCCCAAGCTGTTCTGGTCGCACGATGTGAAGGGCTATTCGGGCGACGGCACCTTCGTCCAGGACCGCCAGGCACTGGGCAGCACGCTGCGCGCCGACTACAACAACCGCTACTACGCGGAGCTCAGCTACACGCGCTACAACAAGAACGCCAAATATGACGTGCTGCACGACCGGGATAACTTTTCCTTCGTCGTCGGCATCAACTTCTAAGCAGGGGATGGAGACAGCATGAAAGTCATCAGCAAACTGGTACTGGCCAGCGCCGTCGCGCTGGCAACGAACGCCTGGGCCGGCATGTCCGCGGCGGACGTGGAGCGGCTGGGCAAGGACCTGACTCCCATGGGTTCGGAGAAGGCGGGCAGCAAGGACGGCGTCATTCCTGCCTGGGACGGCGGCCTGGTGAAGCCGCCGGCCGGCTTCGACGCCAAGGCCGGCTACCTCGATCCGTACGCCGGCGAGAAGCCGCTGTACACGATCACGGCCGCCAACATGGCCCAGTACAAGGACAAGCTGGCACCGGGCCAGCTGGAGATGCTCAAGCGCTTCCCCAGCTACAAGCTCAATGTCTATCCCAGCCACCGCACGGCCGGCTATCCGCAGGCCGTGTACGACAGCATCAAGGCCGAAGCGGGCAAGGCCGAACTGGCATCCGGCGGCAACGGCGTGGTCAACGTGGCCCGTTCCACGGTGCCGTTCCCGCAGCCAAAAAGCGGGGTGGAAGTGGTGTGGAACCACATCATGCGCTACCGGGGTGGCAGCGTGCAGCGCTACAGCGCCGAGTTTCCGGTGCAGGCCAGCGGCGCCTTCACGCCCGTGACCCGGACCGAGACGCTGGCCTTCGCCAACGCCATCGACAAGCCGGAGCCGAACCGCCTGCTGTACTACATGGGCACCATCACCGGCCCCACCAGCGTGGCCGGCGAGGCGTTGCTGGTGGTCGATCCCGTCGACCAGGTAAAGGAATCGCGCCTCGCGTGGATGTACAACCCCGGCCAGCGCCGCGTGCTGCGCGCGCCCGACGTGGCCTACGACACGCCCGGTTCCGGCTCCGACGGTCTGCGCACGACGGATGATTACGACGGCTTTAACGGCTCGCCCGACCGCTACGACTGGAAGCTGATCGGCAAGAAGGAGATGATCGTCTCCTACAACAACTTCAAGCTGACCAGCAAGAGCCTGAAGTACACCGACATTGTGCGTCCCGGTCACCTGAACCAGGACGTGGTGCGCTACGAGCCGCACCGCGTGTGGGTGGTGGAAGCGACGCTCAAGCCGGGCAAGCGCCACGTGTACGCCAAGCGCGTGTTCTACATCGACGAGGACAGCTGGCAGATCGCCCATGCCGACGCCTACGATGGCCGCGGCGAACTGTGGCGCGTGCACGAGATCGACGCGATCCAGTTCTACGACGCGCCCACGCCATGGTTCAGCGCCGAAGTGTTCTACGACCTGCAGGCGCGCCGTTACCTGGTGACGGGCTTGGGCAACCAGGAAAAGCCGGCCCGGTTCGGCGGCAGGATGAACGCGGGTAATTTCACGCCCGATACCCTGCGCCGCAGCAGCAACTAGCAGCAACTAACAGCAACTAACAGCAACTAACAGCAAGCGCCACCGCGCAAACGACACGCCAGGCGAGTCTCCTTACGCCCGCTCCCGCGCCAGTGGGATCCGGGCGTTTTTTTGCCCGGCGCCGCGGAACCGCAACACAGAAGGACTGAATCATGAAGCACTACCTGCGTAATATCTGGCGCGCCGCGCCGCTGGCTGCGTGCCTGGGCGCCGCCGGCCTGCCCATGCTGGCCGCGCCGGCGCTGGCCGATCCGCTGGCCACGCCGGCCCGCGGCTCCGCGCTCGCGTCCCGTGCGCTGATGCTGGCGCTGGCGCCGGCCGGCACGCGGCTGGTGGCGGCCGGCGAACGCGGCATCGTCATCGTTTCGGACGACGGCGGCACCACCTGGCGCCAGGCCAGGGTGCCGGTGGGCGTCACGCTCACCGCCATGCACTTTGCCGACGCCAGCCATGGCGTAGCCGTCGGTCATGACGGCGTGCTGCTGGCCACGCGCGACGGTGGCCTGAGCTGGGACAAGCGCCTGGACGGCAACCAGATCAACGAAATGATGCTGGCCGAGGCCGAGCAGGGCGCCGTGCGTGCGCACGCCGCACTCGCGGGCGCGCGCGACGCCAAGGCCGCCCGGCAGGCCGTCGAGCAGGCCGACAACGCGCTGCACGACATGCAGGATGCCGTCAAGTCGGGCCCATCGCGTCCGTTGCTGGCCGTGTGGTTCAGGAACCGCAGCCTGGGCTGGGCCGTGGGCTCCTACGGCCAGGCATTGCGCACGCGCGACGGCGGCGCCCACTGGGAGTCGATCGCCGGGCGCCTCCCCAATCCGGAAGGGCTGCATTACAACGCCATCGGCCATGGCGCCGACGGCGCGCTGTATCTGGCAGGCGAAGGCGGCAAAGTCTACCGCTCCGGCGACGACGGCGACAGCTGGCGCAGCGCCGACAGCGGCTACAAGGGCCAGCTGTATGGCGTGACCGAAACGGCACCCGGCGCGCTGCTGGCCTACGGCTTTGGCGGCCACGTGCTGCGCAGCGAGGACGCGGGCGCCAGCTGGCAGGAACTGCCGCGACTGGGCGACAAGAGCCTGATCGGCGCGGTCCACGATGCCGGCGGCGCGCTGTTGCTGGCCGCGCGCGACGGCACCATGTACCGCAGCGCGGACCAGGGCCGCAGCTTTGCCGCGCAGGCGCCGGCACGCGGCATGGAGCTCGCTGCCATGACGCTGCAGGGCCGTACGCTGGCGCTGGCCGGCATGGGCGGGGTCCACCTGTCCGTCTACACCAACCCGAAGTGAATACCATGAACCTGAACGACATGACACACCCGGCGGCCGACGATGCAGCCTGCGGCCACGAAAAGTTCGGCATGCTGGAACGGACGCTGGAACCGCGCCTGTTCGCATGGCGCCTGCCCATCCTGATCCTGTTCCTGCTGGCCACGCTGCTGTTCGGCTGGCAGGCGGCGCAGCTGAAACCGGACGCCAGTTTCCAGAAGATGGTGCCGGCTTCGCATCCCTTCATCGCCAACTACCTGAAGTACGAAGCGGAGCTGCGCCCGCTGGGCAATGTGGTGCGCATCGCCGTGGAGACGGAGGGCAAGGACATCTACAGCCGCGCGTACCTGGAGACGCTGCGCCGCATCACGGACGAAGTGTTCTACATTCCCGGCGTGGACCGGGGCAACCTGAAGTCGCTGTGGACGCCCAACGTGCTGTGGATGGAAGTGACGGAGGCCGGCATGGTGGGCGGCCAGATCATCCCCCAGGGCTTTGACGGCTCGCCGGCCAAGATCGACGAGGTGCGCGCCAACGTGGCCCGTTCCGGCCGCATCGGCAGCCTGGTGGCGGCCGACCAGCGCTCGGCCATCGTGCTGGTGCCGTTGCTGGAGAAGGACCCCGACACGGGCGCCAGGCTCGATTACGGCCAGCTGTCGCAACGGCTGGAAACGCTGGTGCGCGACAAGTACGGCAAGAACGGCGTGCGCGTGCATATCACGGGCTTTGCCAAGGTGGTGGGCGACCTGATCGCCGGCGCCCGCGCCATCGGGCTGTTCTTCGCCATCACTTTCGGGCTGACGGTGGCGCTGCTGCTGTGGTATTCGCGCTGCTGGCGCAGCACCCTGGCCACGGTGTTCTGCTGCAGCCTGGCCGTGCTGTGGCAGCTGGGCATCGTGCACCTGATCGGTTTCGGGCTCGATCCGTATTCGATCCTGGTGCCGTTCCTCACGTTCGCCATCGGCGTGTCGCACGCGGTCCAGAACATCAACACCATGGCCACCGCCCGCCTGTCCGGCGCCTCCAACATGGAGACGGCCAAGCTCACCTTCCGCCAGCTGTTCATTCCCGGCAGCGTAGCCCTGCTGTGCGATGCGGTGGGGTTTTCGACCCTGCTCGTGATCGACATCGGCGTGATCCGCGAACTGGCCATCTCGGCATCCATCGGCGTGGGCGTCATCATCCTGACCAAGATGTTCCTGCTGCCGATACTGATGTCCTATGTGGGCGTGTCAGACGCCTGCCTGCGCCACCAGGCCCGCAAGCAGGCCAGCAGGCACCGCCTGGCCCATGCGCTGGCCCGCTTCGCCGAGCCGCGCTTTGCCCGCATGGCCGTCGCGTTCGCGTTGCTGGTGCTGGGCGTGGCCTGGACCATGAGCCGCGACCTCAAGATCGGCGACCTCGATCCCGGCGCGCCGGAACTGCGCGCCGAGTCGCGCTACAACCGCGACAGCGCCTACATCAGCGGCCACTATGCCACCAGCGCCGACGTGTTCGTGGTGATGGTGAAGACGGCACCCGGCGAATGCGGCTCCTATCCCGTGGCCGACAAGGTGGACCGCTTCCAGTGGGAGATGGAGAACTTGCAGGGCGTGGAGTCCACCACCTCGCTGTTCAGCGGCATGAAGAAGATCATCGCCGGTTCCAACGGCGGCGACCTGCGCTGGCATGCGTTGTCGCGCAACCGTTTCGTCTCGAATGCGGCGCAGCGGGTGCTGCCGTCCGAACTGTATTCCAACGATTGCTCGATGGTGCCGGTGATGGTGTTCCTGGCCGACCACAAGGCCGAAACGCTGGCGCGCGTGGTGCAGGCGGCCCAGCAGTTCGCAGCCGCCAACGATGACCAGACGGCCCGGTTCACGCTGGCCGGCGGTAATGCCGGCATCGATGCGGCCACCAACATCGTCATCGCGCAGGCGCAGACGGAGATGCTGATCCTGGTGTACGCCATCGTCGCGCTGCTGGTCTGGTGGGAGTTCCGTTCCTGGCGGGTGGCGATCTGCATCATGCTGCCGCTGTATATCACGTCCGCCCTGTGCGAGGCCATCATGGCGCGGCTGGGACTGGGCGTAAAAGTGGCCACGCTGCCCGTGATCGCGCTGGGCATCGGCATCGGCGTGGATTACGGCATCTACATCTACAACCGCTTGCAGCATTTCCTCGACCGGGGGCTGGACCTGAAGGCGGCCTATTTCGAGACGCTCAAGGGCACCGGCGCCGCAGTGGCGCTGACCGGGGTGACGCTGGCACTGGGCGTGCTGACCTGGGTCTGGTCCGACATCAAGTTCCAGGCCGATATGGGGCTGCTGCTGACGTTCATGTTCCTGTGGAATATGGTGGGCGCCATCGTCATGATCCCCGCGCTGGCGGCGCTGATCGTGCGGTCGGGGGGCAAGATCAGACCCACAGCATGAGCGTATTGGCCGTGGCCTGCATGGCAGGCACGCAGCGGGCGATGGCTTCCTTGCGGCTGCCGTTGGAGGTGGCCATGGAGGTCGACAGGGCGCCCACCACGGTGCCGGCCCGGTTCTTGACGGGCACGGAGATGCCGCGCAAGCCCATTTCGTACTGGTTCTCCGTGGAGCCGAAGCCGTCTTCCCGGATGGCGACGATCTCGCGGAACAGCTGGTCCTTGTCCGTCACCGTCAGGTGCGTGTAGGCGATGGGTGTGATGCGGGCCAGGTAGGCCAGCAGCGCCTCGTCGGTCAGGGACGACAGCAGCACGCGCCCGGCGGTGGAGGTGTAGGCCGGCAGCCGCATGCCGGGATCGAAGCCGGCCAGCAGGATGCGCGGCGCGTTCACGCGGCTGACGTAGACCACGTCGTCGCCGTCGAGCACGGAATAGTTGGTCGATTCCTGCAGCTGGTTGGTCAGGCGCTGCAGGTAGGGTACGACGGCGCGCGGCAGGCGGGCCGAGTCCACGTAGGCGTGGCCCAGGCTGAGAACACTGGGCCGCAGCCAGAACGTGCGCCCATCCGTGGCCGCCAGGCCGATGTGGACCAGCGTGAGCAGGTAGCGCCGCGCCGCCGTGCGGCTCAGGTTGACCCGCTCGCCCAGTTCCGTCGGCGTGAGCCGCACCGACTCATGGTCGAAGGCCCGTATCACCTCGACGCCCTTGATCAGGCCCTCGATCTGGTCGCGCTTGTTGACGACCACGTCCAGCAAAGCCGGTTTTTTCATGCTGCATCCCCGAGGTCAACAAAATGGGGACGTACCCCATTTTTGGAAATGGGGTACGTCCCCATTTTTTTCGTCCCCATTTTTCCTTAATTTTCACATCCTCGAAATGGGGTACGTCCCCATTTTTTGGCTATTTGCGCGATAGGCGCGCAGTTGGCGCGATTGTCGCACGAATGGCGCGTTTTGCCTCTTTCATGTCGCGCTCCCGGTTTCTACAATCGGGCGGCGTCCGGCATCCCGGGCGCGCCACGGCAGCCCACGCCGGATTCCGAGGATTTCCCATGACACCCGCTTTCCATGCTGCGCCGCCAGCCGCCATTTCCAACGACGGAACGGCGGTGCCGGCATGAGCGCGGGCGGCCGCCTGCGGCCTTCGCTGGCCACCGTGCTGGTGCTGCTGCTGGCTTGCCAGCTGGTGGCGACCGATGTCTACCTGCCGGCCTTGCCCCAGATTGCCAGCCAGTTCGGCGGCCGCGCGGGCCCCGTCCAGTGGACGCTGACGGCCTTCATCCTCGCCTTCGGCCTGGCGCAACTGGCGATAGGCTGGCGCGCCGACCATATCGGCCGCCGCCCTTTGCTGCTGGGCGGACTGGGGCTGTATGTGGCTGCGGCCACGATGGGCGCGCTGGCCAACGGACTGGAGATGCTGGTCGCCAGCCGCGTCATCCTGGGCATGGCGGCCGCCGCTTGTGTGATCGCTGCGCGCGCCGTGATCCGCGACCGCTACGCCGGGCCGGCGGGCATGGGCATCATGGCGCGCACCATGACGGGCATGGGCCTGGTCGGCGTTTTGAGTCCGCTGGCCGGCGGCCTGGTGACACAGTGGCTGGGCTGGCACTGGACCATCGGGCTGGTGGCCGGATTCGGCGCGCTGGCCTGGCTGGCCGTCTACCGGGGCCTGGAGGAGACACGCGTCCACGCTGCCGATGCCGATGCGGCGGGCTACCGGGCCATCTTGCGCCATCCGCAGTTCCTGGCCTCGTCGCTGCTGGCGGGGATCAGTTTCAGCGGCGCGATGTGTTTCCTGCTGTTGTCGCCGTTCGTTTTCATCCGCGACTTCGGTATGTCGCGCGTGGCCTACGGCGCCGTGCCGGCCGCCTGTACGCTCGCTTTCCTGGTCGGCACGGTGATGTGCCGCCGCTGCCTGCGCCGTCATCCGGTGCCGCGCGTGGTGCGTATCGGCGCGCTGTTGTCGGTGGCCGGCGGCGCCGGCCAGTTCCTGCTGGCGCAGGCGGGCGTGCATACGCCATGGGCGCTGCTGGCGCCGCAGTGTGTGTTCATGCTGGGGCATGGCTTCCATCAGCCTTGCGGGCAGGGCGGGGCGGTGGAGCCGTTCGCCAACCAGGCCGGACGCGCCGCGGCGGCGTCGGGCTGCATCATCACGGCCATCGCCTTCGTGGTTGGCCAATTGGTGTCGCACAGCCAGTTGGGCGCTTCGGCCACGCTGGTGCTGGCCATGAGCTGCATCAGCACCGCGTTGGGCCTGCTGGCTTTCCTGGGCATGGAGCGCGCATACCGGCGCGCAGAAGCGCTTCAGGCATGAAGCCTTGCGGCTGACGGACGCCCTGTGCGCGATCAGCGCGCAATCTCCTTTGTTGGCGTAACGCCTCTGCGCCGGTTGGCCGCCACCGGGTGCCCTCTGTTGCAAAAACGCCGCACACCTCCTTTTCCTTTGCATGAACTTGAGCCGGAGCATAGGATTAAATGCGTTTTGCGCGCTAATCGCGCAGTGCGCGCGTTCAGCGCAAAAAGCGCCGTTTTGACCGCTATTTTTTGCCGCCAGAGATTTCTACACTGGCCTCATTCAACCGAGCGAGGACCATCATGACGGCGCAAGAACACAATCCGGAACCGCACAATCCACTGGGCATAGACGGCATCGAATTCGTCGAATATGCCAGCGCCCAGCCACTGGCCTTCGGCGCGCTGCTCGAGCAGCTGGGATTCGTGGCCACGGCACGCCACCGCTCGCGGGAAGTGACCCTGTACCGCCAGGGTTCGATGAACGTGATCGTCAACGCCGATCCGCGCGCCTTGCCGCAGTCCGGTACCGATCCCCAGTCCACCGTGATCAGCGCCATCGCCCTGCGGGTGCGCGACGCCGACGTGGCTTACCGCCACGCCATCGACATGGGCGCCTGGGCGATCCAGACCCGGGCCGGCGTGATGGAGCTGAACATCCCCGGCGTGCATGGCGCGGGCGATTCCATCCTCTACTTCGTCGACCGCTTCCGCGACTTTTCCATCTACGACGTCGATTTCAAGCCGATCCCGAACGCGCCGGCCAATCCGCCCGCGCTGGCCGGCATGCACTTCTTCGGTGTGGTGCAGGCCATAGGCGCCGGCCGCGCGCCGGAGTGGATCGACTTCTACCAGCAGCTGATGGACTTTCGCGTGCTGCCGGAAGGCCGCTATTTCGGCGTCGTGCCGAAAGGGACGCTGCTGGAAAGCCCCTGCCACCGCTTCTACCTGCAACTGGTCGAGCCGCCGGAAGGGGCGGGCGGCCTGCAGTGGGGCGAGCAGCTGATCCGCGTCGGCTTCGGCGTGCCGGACGTGCTGGCGGCCACCCGCGCCTTGCAGCAGCGCGGCATCGTCTTCATCGACCGTGCGCCGGCCCAGTCCAGCGAACGGGGCGCATTAACCCAACTGTACAAAGGCGGCGTCAGCTTCGAGCTGGTCGTGAGCCACCTGGAGAACCACCATGATTGAGATTTCCGGCACCACCCGCATTTTTCCCGTGATCGGCTGGCCGGTCGAGCAGGTCAAGGCGCCCGCGCTGTTCAACGCCTACTTCCAGCGCCATGGCGTCGACGCGCGCGTCGTGCCGCTCAAGGTGCCGCCCGAGTCGTACACGGCGGCCGTGCGCATGCTGATGTCCTTCCCCAATGTGGGCGGCATCTTCGTCTCCATCCCGCACAAGCCGATGAGCGTGAGCGCCGTCGAGCAGCCCAGCGCCCGCGCCGTGCTGGCCGGCGCCTGCAACGCCATCTACAAGGATGTGGATGGCAAGGTGCTGGGCGACCTGATCGACGGTGAAGGCTTCATCCGCGCCTTCGACCGTACCTGCGGCGAGCGTCCGCTGGACTGGCCCAAGGCGCGCGCGCTGGTGGTCGGCAGCGGCGGCGTCGGCTGCGCCATCGCTTATGCGCTGGCTGAACGCGGCATCGGCCAGGTGGCCATCTACGACACCCGTGCCGAGCATGCGACGGCCCTGCAGGCCCGCCTGCAGCAGGCTTTTCCTGGCACGGAGATCGTGATCGCGCCGCCGGCTGCCGCCGGTTTCGACGTGGTGGTCAATTCCACGCCGCTGGGCATGCAGGCGGACGATCCGCTGCCGATCGACCTCAATGGCGTGTCGCCCGACTGCATCGTGGCCGACTGCGGCATGAAGATCGAAATGAGCCGCCTGCTGCGCCAGGCGCAGGAGATCGGCTGCCGCATCCAGAAAGGCAAGGAAATGCTGATCGAGCAGGCGCCCCTGTACCTGGAACTGTTTGGCTGGCCCGGCGTGTCGTCGGACGCCTTCCGCGCGCTGGAGGCCTTATGAATCTCTCCAACTTCGGCATGGACAGCATCACGCTGGCCGGTCCGCTGGAAGCCAAACTGCGCGCCTCGCGGGCGGCCGGCTTCAGCCAGATCATGTTGTGGGCCAGGGACCTGGCCGGCCATCCGGGCGGGCTCGATGAGGCGGTGCGTCTGGTGCGCGCCAGCGGCGTGCGCGTGACGGGCATCCAGGTGATGCGCGACTACGAGGGGCTGGACGGCGCGCTGCACGAGTACAAGCTCGATATCGCCCGCCAGATGCTGCTGGTGTGCCAGGCCGTTGGCGCGCCGCTGCTGATGGTATGTTCCAGCACCTCCAGCCACGCTAGCGGTGCCATGCCGCTGATCGCCCGCCACCTGGCCAAGCTGGCCACGCTGGCCGTGCCGCTGGGGGTGCGGGTGGGTTACGAGGCGCTGTCCTGGGGCCGCCATGTGAACCAGTACGAGCAGTCGTGGGAAGCGGTGGAGATGGCGGACCATGCCAACCTGGGGGTGGTGATCGACTCCTTCCACATGCTGGCCAACCAGGCCAATCTGGACGGGCTGGAAGACATCCCCAGCGCCAAGATCGCGATGGTGCAGCTGTCGGACTTCATGTGGCGCGACATCCGCAGCGCCGAGGAACGGCTGGAGACGGCGCGGCACCTGCGCGTGTTCCCCGGCGAAGGGGCCCACTCGGGCGAGCTGACCGACCTGCTGCGCCGGCTGGACCGGGGCGGCTACCGGGGCGATTACAGCTTCGAGGTGTTCAACGACGACTACCTGCAGCTGGCGCCGGAGATTGTGGCGCAGCGTGCCCACCGGGCCGCAAAGTGGGTGACGGATCAGGTGCTGCGGCGTAGCCTGGACGTGCGCCGGCCCACGGCCGCCCATGCCGTCATGGCCTGAAGGGAAGTGACCATGGAACAGCGACGCAAGAAGGTGCTGGTGCTGAACGGCCCGAATCTGAATCTGCTGGGTCAGCGCGAGCCGGCCGTGTATGGCGCGGCCACGCTGGAAGACGTATCCCGCTTGTGCGCCCAGGCCTGCGAACGGCATGGGTTGATGCTGGACTTTCGCCAGTCCAACCACGAGGGTGTGCTGATCGACGCGCTACACGAGGCGGGCGCCGCCCAGGCACGGGGAGAGCTGGCCGGCGTGGTGTTCAACGCGGGCGCCTACACCCATACGTCAGTCGCGTTGCACGATGCCATCAAGGGCGCGGCGGTGCGGGTGATCGAGCTGCACATCTCGAACGTCCATGCCCGCGAACCGTTCCGCCACCACTCCTGGCTGTCGCCGGTGGCGGCGGGGGTGTTGGCCGGGTTCGGCGTACGCGGCTACGCGCTGGCCATCAGCGCCCTGGCGGAAGAAGCAGTTTAAGCAAACGAAGCCCCCTCACTTCGCGGCAGTCCTGGGGGGACACCCGCGGCGCACCGGCATCCCGGCGGCGCCGCGATATAACGATAACGATCTGGAGATAGCATGAACAAGCAAATACTGGCGCTGGCCTGCATGGCGGCGTGGTCGGCCGCAGGCGTGGCGCAGGCTGAATCGAACGTCACCATCTACGGTAACTTCGACGAATACCTGGGCTACATCCGCAGCAGCACCGGCGCCCACATCACGGGCCTGAACGACGGCGCCATCCTGCGCAGCCGGCTCGGCTTCCTCGGCGTCGAGGATATCGGCGGCGGCTACCAGGTGCGCTTCAACCTGGAACAGGGTCTCAATGCCGACACCGGAACGGGTGCCGACACCTCCCGCCTGTTCGATCGCCAGGCCTGGGTCGGCATCGCCGCGCCCCACGGCGAATACCGCATCGGCCGCCAGAATACGGAGCTGTTCCTGATCGGCGGCGCCATCGACTACACGAGCCGCACCACCTTCGGCTCCATCGTCAACACCTTCGGCGTCCCTTCGCGCTACGACAACGACCTGTCGTACCGCTCGCCGCGCCTGGCCGGGGTGCAGCTGGGCGTGCACTACGCGCTGCCGGAAAACGGCGCGTCCACCCGTGGCAACAGCGCCATCGTGCAGCTGTCGCTGGATTACCAGAACGGCCCTTACCGCGCCGGTTACGCGGGCCTCCAGGCCACGCCGAACGCCGTCACCGCCACCGTGCATGACAAGGTGGTCTATCACAACGTCTACGCCAACTACAAGTACAGCGCCGGCACCATCTACCTGGCCGCCGCCCGCAGCAACAACTCGACGGGCAGCGCCAACGGCCGCAACGCCGGCACCATCCTGAACAACGTCAGCAGTCCGAACAACTTCTTCCCGGGCACGGACGTCAACGCGGAACGCTACTACAACATCTACCAGGTGTCGGCCGACTACCGCATCGCACCCCAGTTGCGGGTGGGCGCGCTGTATGGCGTGATCCATGACATGTCGGGCGGCGACGCGGGCGCGCGCGGGGGCAACGTGGGCGCCTACTACGACCTGTCCAAGCGCACCGTGTTGTACGGCTTTGCCAGCGTGATGCAGAACGAGACCAACGCCGGCTTCCGCTTCAGCAGTTCGGCCGGACCGTCGGCCAACCTGGCCGGCGCCGACATCAACGGCAAGCGCCTGACCGGCCTGCAGGCCGGCATCTTACACAAGTTTTAACAACAGCCCAGGATGCGCGTTCCGGGACCCGGTTCCGGGGCGCACGCAAACGGGGTACATTCAAGTTCTTGGAGGAACACATGTCAATTGCAACTGCAACCACGGTCCGCAGCCAGGGGGCCGCCGGCGCCGCCGGCGAGCCCAAGCCACAACGTTCGCCGCGCAAGGCGGCCTTTGCCAGCTGGATCGGCAGCGCCGTCGAGTATTACGACTTCTTCATCTATGGCACGGCGGCAGCGCTGGTGTTCGGTAAGATCTTCTTCCCGGCCTTCGATCCGGCCACGGCCACCATCGCCGCCTTCGCCACCTTCGGCGTGGGCTACGTCACCCGTCCGATCGGCGCCGTCCTGCTGGGCCACGTGGGCGACAAGTACGGCCGCAAGAAGGTGCTCACTTTCACGCTGCTGCTGATGGGGATTTCGACCTTCATGGTAGGCGTGCTGCCGACCTATGGCCAGATCGGCATCGCCGCGCCCATCCTGCTGGTGGTGCTGCGCATGCTGCAGGGACTGTCGGCCGCCGGCGAACAGGCGGGCGCCAATTCGATGACGCTCGAGCACGCGCCGGCTCACCGCCGCGCCTTTTTCACCAGCTTCACTTTGAGCGGCACGCAGGCTGGCCTGATCCTGGCCACGCTGGTGTTCCTGCCCATCTCCGCGCTGCCGGAAGACCAGCTGCTGGCCTGGGGCTGGCGCATTCCCTTCTTCCTGAGCGCGGTGGTGGTGGCGGTCGGCATGTGGGTACGCCGCACGCTGCCCGAAACGCCGGCCTTCGCCGAGGAGGCGAGCCACAAGTCGGACCGCATGCCGGTGGCCCTGCTGTTCAAGGACCACAAGGCTAACCTGGTGCGCGTGATCTTTGCCGCGCTAGTGTCGGTGGTCAGCACCATCTTCAGCGTGTTCACGCTGTCGTATGCGGTCAATACCATGCACATTCCCCGTTCCACCATGCTGACGGTACTGGTGCTGGCGAACGTGGTGGCGCTGGGCGCGATCCCGATGTTCGCGGCGCTGGCGGACCGTATCGGCCGCAAGCCGGTGTTCATGTTCGGCGCGCTCGGTTCGGCCACGCTGATCTGGCCCTACATGTGGAGCATCGGCACCGCCAACGTGCCGCTGATCTTCGTCTTCGGCCTGCTGCTGTCAGGACTGGTGTACAGCGCGGCCAACGGTGTCTGGCCTTCGTTGTATGGCGAGATGTTCAATACCCGCGTGCGCTTGTCCGGCATGGCGATCGGCACCCAGATCGGTTTTGCGCTGGGCGGCTTCGCCCCGACCATCAGCGCCGCCATCTTGCAACCGGGTGCTGGAGGCTGGATGCCGGTGGCCGCGTTCGTGACGGCGACCGGCATCGTCTCCGCCATTTCGGTCGCCACGGCGCGCGAGACGTACAAGGTGCCGATGCACGAGCTGGGGGTGAGGGCGCAAGGGGTCAGGTCTGGCATTCGGACACGAACTCTTCCGTAGAAGTCGCGACGGCCAGGCCCGTGTCCAGTTGCCGGAACTGACCCCGAATTTCTGTTCAGTTCGTGCACGAATGTTGGCACTGCCCCCCGTTGTTCTCGTCTTTAAGTCATGATTGCAGCAAAAAGTGCGCCGGATGGGCTGTGGGATGCGGTATCTTTGTGGGCACACAAGATGCATGCATTGGTTCAAGTTTGAACTATATGACGACACAGGAGACCCAGATGACGCAGTACCAGGCAGAGCAAAGCTATTCCCGCGGCCAGACCGACAAGCCGCTGATCGAACAGACCATAGGCGATTATTTCGACGCCATCGTGGCGCGCCATCCGGACGCCGAGGCGCTGGTCAGCCTGCACCAGGGCCGGCGCTACACTTACCGCCAGTTGCAGGCCGAGGTGAACCGCCTGGCCAGCGCGCTGCTGGGGGCGGGGCTGGCGACGGGCGACCGGGTCGCCATCTGGTCGCACAACAACGCGGAATGGGTGCTGATGCAGCTGGCCACGGCCCGCCTGGGACTGATCCTGGTGAACATCAATCCGGCCTACCGCGTGGCGGAGCTGGAGTACGCGCTCAACAAGGTGGGCTGCAAGGCCCTGGTCAGCATGGCCCGCTTCAAGACCAGCGACTACCTGGCCATGATACGAGAACTGGCGCCGGAGCTGGCGACGGCGGCGCCGGGTGCGCTCCACTGCGCGCGCCTGCCGGGTTTGCGCACGGTGGTGTGGATAGACGAGCAGGGCGCCGGCGCGGAAGAGGCGGGCATGCTGCGTTTCTCGGCGCTGCTGGCGCGCGGACTGGCCGACGATGCGCGCGTGCGCGAAGCGGCGGCCGGCGTGCGGCCGGAGCAGGCCATCAACATCCAGTTCACCAGCGGCACGACGGGCTTCCCCAAGGGCGCCACGCTCACGCACCGCAATATCCTCAACAACGGCTTCTTCGTCGGCGAGGCCATGAAGCTGACCGACCGCGACCGCCTGTGCATTCCCGTGCCGCTGTACCACTGCTTCGGCATGGTGCTCGGTAACCTGGCCAGCCTGACCCATGGCGCCTGCATCGTCTACCCCAGCAGCGGCTTCGAACCGCTGGCCGTGCTGCAGGCCGTGCAGGACGAGCGCTGCACGGTGCTGCACGGCGTGCCCACCATGTTCATCGCGGAGCTGGACCATCCGCGCTTCGGCGAATTCGACCTGTCCACGCTGCGCACCGGCATCATGGCTGGCTCGCCGTGCCCGGTGGAGGTGATGAAGCGCGTGGTGGGCGACATGCACATGTCGGAGGTGACGATCGCCTACGGCATGACGGAGACCAGCCCAGTGAGCTGCCAGAGCGGCACCGATACGCCGCTGGCGATGCGCGTGTCCACGGTGGGCACGGTGCGCGACCACCTGGAAGTGCAGATCGTCGATCCGGAGACGGGCGCCGTCACGGCGCGCAACCAGCCGGGCGAACTGTGCACGCGCGGCTACTCGGTGATGCAGGGCTACTGGGGCGACGAGGTGCAGACCCGTGAGGCCATCGACGCGGACGGCTGGATGCACACGGGCGACCTGGCCACCATGAACGAGGAAGGCTACGTCAACATCGTGGGCCGCATCAAGGACATGGTGATACGGGGCGGCGAGAACATCTACCCGCGCGAGATCGAGGAATTCCTGTACCGCCATCCGGCCGTGCAGGACGTGCAGGTGGTGGGCGTGCCGGATGCCAAATACGGCGAGGAGCTGTGCGCCTGGATCGTCGTCAAGCCCGGCCAGAGCCTGACGGAAGAGGGCGTGCGCAAGTTCTGCGAAGGCCAGATCGCCTACCACAAGGTGCCGCGCCACATCCGCTTCGTCGAGGAATTCCCGATGACGATCACGGGCAAGATCCAGAAGTTCAAGATCCGCGACCTGATGAAGCAGGAGCTGGGCCTGCAGGAAGCGAAGACCGCCTGACCCGGGCAGGCGTGGTGCGGGGCGCCGTTCAGCACGAACGGCGCCCCGGCAGGCGTCAGCGGGGTGCTTGCGCCAGTGCCGCGCCGCCGTTGGACGAGCCTTTTGGCCGCAGGCGGTAACCGATGGCCAGCGCGACCAGCCACACGGGGATCAGGTAGACGGACAGCCGCAGGTCGGGCGTCAGGAACATGACCACCAGGATGCCGGCCAGGAAGGCCAGGCACAGGTAATTGGTGAGCGGGTAGCCCAGGCTACGGAAGGCCGTGCTCTGGCCCGTCTGGCGTTTCTGCGCGCGGAAGCGCAGGTGGATCCAGCTGATCATGCCCCAGTTGATGATAAGGGCCGACACCACAAGCCCCATCAGCACTTCGAACGCCTTGCCCGGCATGAAGTAGTTGACCAGCACGCACACGCCCGTGGCCACGGCCGATACGCCCAGCGCGGCCAGCGGCACGCCGCGGGCATTCACCTTGAGCAGCGCGCGCGGCGCATTCCCCTGCTTGGCCAGGCCGTACAGCATGCGGGTGTTGCAGTACACGCCGCTGTTGTAGACCGACAGCGCGGCCGTCAGCACCACGGCGTTGAGGGCGTTGGCCACCAGGTTGCTGTTCAACGCGTGGAAGATCAGCACGAACGGGCTGCCGCCGCTGACCACTTTCTGCCACGGGTAGAGCGACAGCAGGATGCCCAGCGCGCCGATGTAGAAGATCAGGATGCGGTAGATGGCCTGGTTGGTGGCCTTGGGGATGGTGACGGACGGGTTGTCCGCCTCGGCGGCCGTAATGCCCACCAGCTCCAGTCCGCCGAACGAGAACATGATGACGGCCATGGCCATCACCAGGCCGCTCACGCCGTTGGGGAAGAAGCCGCCGTGCTGCCACAGGTTGGCCACGCTGGCCTCGGGACCGGCGCCGCCCGACAGCAGCAGCCAGCCGCCGTAGCCTATCATGCCGACGATGGCGGCCACCTTGATGATGGCGAACCAGAATTCCATCTCGCCGAACGCCTTCACGTTGCTCAGGCTGATGGAATTGATGATGAGGAAGAAGGCCAGCGCCGACATCCACGTCGGGATGCCCGGCCACCAGTACTGCACATAAATCCCCACGGCCGACAGTTCGGCCATGCTCACGAGCACATACAGCACCCAGTAGTTCCAGCCCGACATGAAGCCGGCCTGGTGGCCGCAGTATTTATCGGCGAAATAGCTGAAGGAACCGGCCACGGGTTCGTCCACCACCATTTCGCCCAGCTGGCGCATGATGAGGAAGGCGATGAAGCCGGCCACGCCGTAGCCCAGCAGCACGGACGGGCCGGCCATCTGGATGGTTTGCGCAATGCCGAGGAACAGCCCGGTTCCTATCGCCCCGCCCAGCGCGATCAGCTGGATGTGGCGGCTTTTCAATCCGCGTCTCAGTTCGTTGTTCTCACCTGACATCTTATCTCCTGGTGTCGTTCCGGGGCCGGGGGCTGGCGGGTTGCCGGCCGGGCCGCAAAACGCGTCGATTCTCGCACAGCCAGCCATTGCCCGCAAAGCAAGAAGTGCGCGCCGGCCCGCAGGCCGCATGCGGGTATGGCCTGGGCTGTCGTTTACGAGCAACTGTGGCGTGCCAGCAGGCTGGCCGCGGCCGTGCCACGTTGTTGTTAATTGGCACACCATATTGTTGACCACCTTGATAAAAAGGCAGACTATTGCAATAAAGATAATCTCGGAATCCCTCTCCCCAAAAAGAATCATTCCTTGGAAGGTCTTCTATCATGCGACTAGTGAATAAGCTTGCCAGCCCCTCCACGCTGCTGAGACCGGTAATGATGTCTCCCATGGCGGGATCAGTCGATTTGCGCAGTACGACCGCGTTGGCGCGCCGTCCTGTTACAACGATTGCGGAAGGCCGGGTGCTTGCCGAGAGCGTGACGCCGGTTCCGCTTGGCAAAGCGCTGATACGGACCGCTTACGACCCGTTCAGTATATTCATGAAGAAGAATGACAATTATCGGTCGAGTATACGTCTGGCCCAGGAGTCCATACCTTCCCATCCGAATATCACGTTTTTCTGGGTCGGCGCAACCCTGTGGGCGGCGGGAGTCGATGCGACGAAGCCTGAAGTGGTATATCAGACCGTCAAGTTTGGTGCGCTGATACTGGGTGTGACACCGGAACAACTGGGTGATATTGCCTGCGTCAAGAATCTGAATCACGAATCGGATGATCCGCAGGAAAATATGCAACTGCATGGCGCAGTGATCGATTCGCTGACGGAAGTCAGAAAGTGTTTCAATCCTGAATTATTTTCCAGTCTGGAGATAACGAGTAACGCGAAAAACCCCAAATTCACGCGTGCCAACTTGTTGTCTGTACTCGAAAGCAGGGGCCTTAGCTGTGAAGTGGTTGCGGAGAACTTGCCGGTGGTGAGCGTGAACAATGCCGGAGACCGGGATTTCAGTCACCTTTCCAGTACCGTCCGCGTCGATCTCGATGCGGCCGCCCCCGTCGCGGCAACGGCCAGCTCCAGTTCCAGTTCCAGTTCCAGTTCCAGCTCCAGTCCCGGCCGCTGACGAGCTTGCGCCCTATGCCTGTCCGGTTGCGGCTGCGCCAATTCACATTGGAAGATGTGGGCTGCCTCACAGAACTTTGTCGCGATACCCAGGTCGCGCAATGCGTCACGGCGACCGCAGGGCCGTGCGCGCCGGAGCAGGTCCGACGCTATATTCTGTCGGCGATGCATGATGTCGCGCTTGGTCGCGACCATGTTTTTGCGGTCGAGCGCCTCGATGACGGGCGCTTGATGGGGGAAGTCCGGCTGGCGATGGGCGATTCGACGCTCAGTTATTGGCTGGGAGCGCAATTTCGCGGTCGCCGCTATATGGCGGAGGCCGTCGGTAGCCTGCAGGATTATGCTCAGGAAGAACTAAAAATGCCGATGTTAATTGCGGATGTGGTCAGAGAAAACCTCGCGTCGCGGCGTGTCCTGGAGCGCGCGGGGTTTCGTTTTCAGTTCATTCACAGGGATGAGCTGCAACCGGTATCGAGGCATGTGACCCTGCTTCGCTATCGGCATGTCTTTGATTGCCCCCCCGCAACCGGCCATGCGCCGGCCGGGCAGGACATGGGATAGCGCCCGTCAGAACTCCGCGTGCAGGCGCACGGCGTACAGGTGGACGGGGCCGCGGCTGCGGTTGTAGGCCGGGTTGCTGGCCTGCTGCAGGTCGAACGCGATGCTGAGCTGCTTGCCCAGCCGCGCCGCATAGTAAGCCTCGACGATCTTTTCCGCCCCGTACTGCAGGCCACCGTCGCCGATCAGGATGCCGATGCCGCCTTGCGCGAAGTAGGCGCGGGCGTCGCCGGACAGGCCGTTGGCCACGCCCGCCAGTCCCACCGTGTCGTCCGGCCGGCCCCAGGCCGTGCCCTTGACGGCCACGCCGGCCGACAGCGAACGGTTGATCTCCGTGAACTCATACGCTTCCTTGGCGCCGTCGTTGGCGCTGGCGCGGGCGAACAGGCCCACGTCGGCCGTCAGTTCCTGTTCCAGGTTGACGGCCAGGCCGGTGCGCCACGCCATGCGGCGCACGCCGGCCACGTCCGGCACGGCGCCGCCGGCCTGGCGCACGGCGTCGTCGTAGCGGGCCATGCTGGCGTGGTTGGCAAAGCCCAGCAGCTTGACCTTGCCGCCATGGCCGTCCCACTGGTAGCGTTGCTCCAGTTCGGCCACCAGCATGTACTGGTTGAACCTGGGGCGGATGATCTTGCCGTTCGGCTCGGCCGATAGCTGGAACACGCCGGCGCGCGCCGTGCGGCTGCCCTGGTTCCATTCCAGCGCCGCGCCGTAGGTGAAGCCCCAGGCGTCGGCCGCGTAGTCGAAGGCGCCGGCGTCGATCAGCGACCAGTTCAGGAAGTCACCCCGTGGATCGTGGGCGTAGCTGTTGGTGTCGAAGATATCGGTGACGGAAAATTTACCGGCCGTGAGCGTCACATTGTCCTGGGCGCTGGTACCGGCCAGCTGGTTGGGGCCCGCTTCCACCGCTTTCTGCGGGCCGCCCAGCGCGAAGCTGTGGCGCAGGAAGGCGCGCGGCAGGCGCAGGTAGGGCGTGTTGGCGCCCACCTTGTACGCTTCGCCGCTGGGGAAGCCGGCCATGCCGACCGTGTTGCTCAGGCCGAAGCCCTGGTCGATCTCGGGATTGAGCCATAGCTCCGTGCCCGTGGGCAGGCGCACGCCCGCATAGACGGTGATGTCGCTGGTCTCTTCCATGCGGCCGGCCGCGTCCAGGCTGTTCTGGCCCTGGTAGGGCGAGTCGAACCGGTTGTGCTTCTGGGTGACGTTGGTGAACTGGCCGTGGACGGCCCACGTTTCCGGCGCGGCGGCCGTGTCGGCGGCGCTCTGGGCGTGGGCATTGGCCAGCGGGAGCAGGCAGAGCGGGGCGGCCAGCAGGTGGCGGGCAGTGTTTTTCTTCATGCGATAGTGCCTGGTGTCGGGAGATCAGGAAAGGTCCAGGGTGAGGAACATGGCCACCACGGCCACGGCCATGGCGCCCGTGGCCAGCCAGCCCAGCCACTTGAGCTTGCGGGTGACGATGAAGCGGCCCATGACCTTGCTGTTGGCCGCCATCACCATCATCACGGCCATGATGGGCACCGAGATCACGCCATTGATGACGGCGCTCCAGTACAGTGCCTTGATCGGGTCGATGGGGGTGAAGCCCAGCGCCACGCCCACCAGGGTGGAGACGGCGATGATGCCGTAGAAACCCTTGGCGTCGAACAGCTTGTGTTCCAGTCCCTTTTTCCACTCGAAGGCGCCGGCGATGGCGTAGGCGGCCGAACCGGCCAGCACGGGCACGGCCAGCAGGCCGGTGCCGATGATGCCGGCCGCGAACAGCAGGAAGGCGAACTCGCCGGCGATGGGGCGCAGTGCCGTGGCCGCCTCGGCCGAGGTCTGGATGGTCGTGATGCCCTGCAGGTGCAGCGTGACAGCCGTGGTCAGGATGATGAAGAAGGCGACCAGGTTGGAAAAGCCCATGCCCAGGTAGGTGTCGATCTTGATGCGGCGGAAGCTGGGGCGGGCCTGTTCCGGCGCCTCGAGCAGGGGACGGCGGATGGGGTCGGCTTCCATTTCCTCCACTTCCTGCGACGCCTGCCAGAAGAACAGGTAGGGGCTGATGGTGGTGCCGAACACGGCCACGATGGTGGTGATGGTGGCGGCGCTCCACTCGAGCTTGGGCGCGACCAGCGCCAGCGCCACCTCGGGCCACGAAATATGGACGGCGAACACCACGCCCACGTAGGCCAGCAGGGCCAGCGTAAGCCACTTGAGCACGCGCACATAGCGCGAGTAGGGCACGATAATCTGCAGCACCAGCGACACGATGCCGAAGCAGGCCGCGTACAGGCGCGAGGAACCGCCGGCCAGCAGGCCCAGCGCCTCGCCCATGGCCGACACGTCGGCCGCGATGTTGATGGTGTTGGCCACCAGCAGCAGGCTGACGATCAGGTACAGCATCCAGCGGGGGAAATGGGTGCGGATATTGCCGGCCAGGCCCATGCCGGTGACACGGCCGATGCGCGCGCTCACCACCTGGATACCCACCATCAGCGGATAGGTGAAGAACATGGTCCACAGCAGGTTGGGACCGAACTGGGCGCCGGCCTGGGAATAGGTGGCGATGCCGCTGGGATCGTCGTCGGCGGCGCCCGTGATCAGGCCGGGGCCGAGTTTTTTCAGCCAGCTGCGCAGGCGCGGCGTGGACGATGGGGACGGCAGCGGGGCGCCGGTGTTGCTGGTGCTTTGGTTCTTCATAAAAATCTCGCTACAAGGGAGCGCGCACGGCGCATCCGGTCGTGATACGGCGCCGCCGGGAACGGACGGCACGACGATATAAACTTGTGGCGTAGTGTGACTGACGGTGCATTCTGCCCGGGCCGCATGACCACGCGATGACGGCGTGCGTCTACGCGGTGGGGCAAGGAGAATGGTACATCGGAAGGCGGGCCGGGGGCCGGCCTGGAGATACCGTCATCCGCAAGGAGCGAGATGACGGCAGAAGATTATCCTGCGTTATCTTGCTCTGGCGGTGTCAGCGCGAAGCTGACCACTACAATCACCTGAACAACTGCCCATGACGGGGCTCCATAAAATGAAAACCCCGCGAATGTAATGGTTTATGACAACAAAGTCAACCAGCAATGCGCGGGGTCGGGCGGGATGATGGCTGGCGCTTACTTGGCCGACAGTCCCAGTTTGAGGTTGACGGGCTGGCCGGCGTCGGCCTGCACCGCTTCCGGCGCGCCCGTGCGGGCGCTGGCCGGGTTGACGCCGCCTTCGGTCAGCGCGGCCACGATGGCGCTGGCGCGCTGCGTGCCGAGGCGGCTGAGGGCGTCGGCCGGCAGGGCCTGGCGCAGTTCCAGCTTCGCTTGCAGCGTGCGGTAAAACGCGCTGGCGTCGGCCACTTGCGGCTCGCCCTGGATCAGCTTGCCCAGTTTCTGCCAGATGGCCAATTTCTTCTGGCCGGTGCTGGACGGGGCCGTGGCGGCAGTCGCGGCGCCGGTCGCAGCTGCGGACGATGCGGCAGGTGCGGCGGCGTTGGTCGTTGCGGCGCCAGTCGCGGAGCCGGAGCTGGCAACTGAACTGGCGGCCTTATCGGCGGCAGAACCAGCGGCAGGGGCGGGCGCACCGGCGGCGGCCTCGGCGGCCTTCTTCTCTTTGTCCAGCTCACCGGAGCCGAAGCGCTCGCTGTACAGGCCGCGCAGGGCGCTGCGTACCGGGCTGCTGTGGATGTCGAGCGGCCCCGGTTCCTCGCCCGCTTCCAGCTTGATGCCGGCCCGCTTGGCGATCTCGCGCCGCACGGCCCGCGCGCGCAGGGCGGCGCCGTCGGACTGCTCGCTGTACTGGCCCGGCACGGACAGCGTCAGCTGGCTGCGCTTGGCCAGGATCTGCGCCACCTGGGCCAGCTTGGCCCGTTCCGGCGGCAGCAGGGCGTCGCTGCCCGGATCGAAGCTGATCGCTTCCAGCTTGTCGCCGCTGATACCGAACAGGTTGCCCAGCGCGCGGAACGGTGCCGTGACGATCTTGGTCAGCACGTTGCCCACGGCCTTCCACACCACGGCGCCATAGCTGAACTGAGGGTCGTTCATGTCGCCGGCCACGGGCAGGCCCAGGTCGATGCGGCCGTCGCTGTCCTTGAGGATGGCCAGCGCCAGTTCCAGCGGCAGCTTGAGGGCGTCCGGGCTGTCGATGCGCTCGCCCAGGGTGAGCTGGTCGAACACGATGTGGTTGTTGCCCTCCAGCTGGTTCTGGCGCACCTTGTATTCCAGGTCCAGTGAGATCTTGCCCTGCGCGATTTTGTAGCCGGCGAACTTCATCGTGTAGGGCGAGGCCGACACCATGTCCACATTCTTGAAGATGACGTTGAGGTCCGTGTTCTCGCTGGCGGCGAAGGGATTGAGCTGGCCGCGCACGCGGGCCATGCCGAAGTCGTCCACGCGGCCATCGAGTTCCACCTGGCTGCGCGCATCGCGCTTCGACGACAGGCCGGTGATGACGCCGCCCAGTTCATAAATCTTGGCGCTGAACTGCGGACGCAGGCTCAGGTCCGTGAAATCGAGCTTGGCGTTCTGCAGCCGCACGCGCTGGACGTGGACTGGGAACGGTTGCCCGGCCGGCGCCGCAGCCTTTGCGGGCGCTGCAGATGCGCCGCCGTCGGCCGGCTTGACCAGCAGGCGGGCCGCGTTGAGGCTGCGGTCGTTTTCGATAATCAGCTTGGCATTGGGCTCGACGATGCGCAGTTCGGGGATGTCGAGCAGGTCCGGTGCCAGGCTCAGGGTGAGCTTGTCGGTACGCACCGTCTTCCAGCTGGCGAAGCGGTCGCCGTCGTCTTCGTTCAGCGCGAGGCCGGACACGTCGAACGCGCCCACATAGCGCACGCTGGTGCGGTTGGCGGGGCCCGGCTTGGTATTCAACTGCCCGCGGGCGGACACGGTGCCGCCAGCCAGCTTCAGTTTCACGTACTTGGCCAGCAGCGGCTGGACGGGCGCCAGCGCCAGTTGCTTGATCTCCAGTGCCGTATCGACCGTCGCCGTGGCCGGGACCACCGTGCCCTGTGCCGTCAGCTTGCCGCCTTGGCGCACGGCCAGGCCGGCCTGGAATTTGATGGCCTGTTTCAGGTCGTTGCTGACGTCATCGAGCTTGAGGTTGAAGTCCTGCAGGTTGGCCTTGATGCCCGTACCCTGGTCGGAAAACGCGGCCGAGAACTTGTTCAGTTCCACGCTCTTGGCGCTGGCCTGCCATGGCGTGCCGGCCGCCTCGGGCGCGGCTGCACCTTCGGATGCCGTTTTCTGTGCCGTCGTGGCAGGTGCGCCGTTGCCGCTGCGCGGCAGGTGGGCGAGGATAGCCGGCTGGCCCTTGGCGTCCAGCGCCAGTTGCAGTTCGCCGCCGTCCGCATACAGGCGGCCAAACGTGGCGCGATGGCCGGCCACGTCGATGCTGCCGTCCGTGAAACCCAGCTCGCCCAGCTTGAACGGCGTTTGCGCGCCGCTGGCGATGGTCAGGTCGGCCAGCGAGAAGGCGGCGCCATCGATATTGAGCTTGACGCCGGCCGGGGCCTGCTCCGCGTGCAATTGCAGGTGCAGCTGGGCCTTGTCGAGGCTGACCTTGAGCGGCGGGCTGGCCGTTTCGTCGGTGGCGTCGAACGCCAGCTGGTCGAAGTCCAGCTGTTTGAGTTGAAGTTTCCAGGGTGGCGGCGGTGCGGATGGCTTGGCCTTGGCCTGTGCGGCTGCAGCCGTTGCGGCACCGGAGGCGGTGGCCGCCGTGGCGCTCGCTTCCTTGGACGGCGCCGCTGGCGCGGGTGCCGCAGCGGTTGCGGAGGCCGCAGCCGTTGTCACTGCCGCAGCTGCTGCGTTGCCGCTGCCCGCCGGGGCGCCCAGCTGGGCCAGGTCCAGTTCGCCCCTGGCGTTGCGGCGCAAGGAGAACTTGCCGTCTGCCGCGCGTAGGTGCTCCACGGTGGCCGAGCGGGTGGCCAGGTCGGCCTGCACGTCCGTCAATTCAAACGTCTTCAATGCCGCGAAGGTGGCGGCCGGGGTACCTTGGGCCACGGCCAGGTCGTGCAGGCCGAGCGCGGCGCCATCGAGGCCGGCGTCAAACTTGCCGTCCTTGTAGGCAAAGTGGTAAGGCAGCTTGGCCGACAGCAGGCCGGCCGTCACGCTCGCGCGCGTGTAGGGCTTGAGGTAGGCGGCCAGTCCCCGCAGGGCCACCTTGTCGAGCACCAGTTCGCCCTTGCCGGCGATCGGGTTCAGGCTGGCGTCGCCGCGCCAGCGCAGCGTGCCGCCATCCGTGGCGTCGGCGCTGAAAGTGTAGTTGCCGCTTTCGTCGGGCAGGGTACTCAGGTTGGCCAGCTTGAAATCGATGGGCGTATATTCGTCGGCGTAGCCGGCACGTTGGTCGTGCAGCGACAGCTTGCCCTGTTCCAGCACGAAGCTGGCGATGGACAGGCGCGGCATGCCGCTGCTTTCCTCGTGCGGACGGCGGTTGAGCGTGTCCATCAGCTGGGCGATGTTGAAGGTGCCGTCCGGCGCGATGGCCAGCAGCGCCTGCGGCGCCGTGAGGCGCACTTCGGCCAGCGTCCACGCGCGGCGGAACAGCGAGCGCCATTCCAGGTCCACCGTCAGCTGGCCGGCCGAGAACAGCGGCGCGCCGTTCGCTTCGGCCAGGCGGAAGTCCTGCACTTCCAGCCGCAGCGTGTACGGGTTGAAGCGCACGTCGCCCACCGACATTTGCCGTTCCAGCACGGTTTGCCCGATCTTGGGCACCTGGCTCTTGATGATCTGCGGCAGCAGCCAAAAGCCCGCCCCCGCATACACGGCCATCATCCCCGCACCGCCTGCGGCCCACCGTTTCCAACGCATTGCCATCAAACTTCCATCCTCATGTCATCTAGTCTTGCTTGCCCGAAATCCGGGCCACAGGCTAATGCCGTTAAAAAAAAAAAGGGGTACGTCCCCATTTTTGTCACCGAAGCCGGCTTAGAGGTCCTTTAACTTAACGGCATTAGGGCCACAGGCGAGAGTATGCCCCCTTACGGACCGAACCGCAAAGGTGCATGCTGCAAAGCAAGAGAAGCGCGGGCGGGGGGCGCCGCCGGCGAGGCGCAGCTGGTGAGGCGTGGCTGGCGGCGGGCCCCGTCAGGCCCGGGCGTGGGCGATGTAGCGGTCGATCACGGTCGGCAGCACGGTCAGCGGCACGCCGGCGCTGCCGACGATGGCGTCGTTGAAACCGGCCAGGTCGAAGCGCTCGCCCAGCGCCTGGCGCGCCCGTTCGCGCTGGCGCAGGATTTCGTTGTGGCCCATCTTGTAGCCGCAGGCCTGGCCCGGCGATACCGTGTAGCGGTCGATCTCGCTGGTCATGGCGGCCAGGCCGCGGCCCGTGTTATCGACCAGGAAGCGGATCGCCTGCTGGCGCGTCCAGCGCTTGGCGTGCAGGCCCGTATCGACCACCAGCCGGCAGGCCCGGAACTGCTGCGCCTGCAGATAGCCGATCTGGCTGAACGGGTCGTTGGCGTACAGGCCGAATTCGTCCATCAGCTGTTCCGCGTACAGGGCCCAGCCTTCGACGAAGGCGTTAAAGCCCATCAGCGACGAGATCAGGGGCAGCTCGGCATGGTGTTCGGCCAGGAAGGCGCCTTGCCACGCGTGGCCGGGGATGCCTTCATGGGCCGTGAGCGTGGTCAGTTCCGACTTCGGCCACAGGTGGGTGGACTTCAGGTTGATGTAGTAGATGGCCGGGCGCGAGCCGTCCAGCGCCGCGAAGTTCATGTAGCCCAGCGGCGCGCCCGCTTCGATGTCGGACGGCACGCGCTTGATCACCAGCGGCACCTTCAGGTCCAGGTGGGACACCTGCGGCATCAGGGCGCGGGCCGCCTTGACCTTCTCGTTGCAGAAGGCGATCAGCTGTTCGCGGCCGGCGGCGTCGTCCGCGTAAAAGCGCGACGGGTCCTTGGCCAGGGCCTGCATGCGCTGGCCCACCGTGCCCTGGCTGATGCCCTGGGCCTTGAGGATGGCGTCGATGCGCGCCTGCAGCATGCGGTTCTGTTCCAGGCCGATGGCGTGGATCTCGGCCGCGCTGCTGGTGGTGGTCGTGCCCAGCTTGAGGGCCCAGGCGTAATAGGCTTCGCCGTCCGGCAGGCGGTGCACGCCGGCCACGCTGGTGGCATGGGCCGTGGCCTTGCCGAAGGCGGCGATCTGGCGGTCCAGCGCCGGGTAGACCTGGTCCTGCACCAGTTTTGCGGCGCGCCCTTCCCAGTCGCCGGCCAGGCCCAGGGCCTTGGTGCGCCCGGCGATCGAGGTCACCAGTTTCTGCGTGGCGATGGCCGTGTTGCGGTAGGCGCGCAGCTGGCCCAGCGCCGTGCGGGCGATGAAGTCGGGCGGCATGATGCCCTTGGCGGCCTGCTCCTTGATGCGGGCCGTTTCCTGGTCCAGCCGGCGCGCCATGCCGGCCACGCGGGCCAGGTAGGCCTCGGCGTCGGCCGCGTCGGCGATGCGGTGCTGGGAGTCGAGGAATTCGGGCAGGTGGGTCAGGGCGCCGTCCTGCTGGGTGACGGGGAAGGGGGCCGTGCCGCCATAAAAGCCGCTGGCCGCGCCGCCGAACGGGAAGCGCAAGCCGGCCACGCCTTCGCCGGCCGCGTAGCGCACGCTGTCGTAGCGGATCTGGGCGTCCTCGCCCAGCTGGGCGCGGTCGATGGCATCGAGCCGGGTCAGCATGGATTTGACCTGGCTGGCCCAAAGCGCGTCGCCGGCCGGCGACTGGTCTTCCAGTTGCGCGCGCAGGGCGGCGCGGGCGCCCGTATCGAGCCCCAGCGAGGTGGCCGAGGTGGGCGACAGGCGCAGGATTTCTTCCGCAAAGTCCGACAGCAGGGCAGTCAGGCTGGCATCGGCGGCCGTCTGGCCTTGGGCTGGGGAGGCGGCCTGCGCCAGCGAGGGCAGGGCGGACACGGCGGCGGCCGACAGGGCCGTGCGCAGCATGTCGCGGCGGGTGAATTGAATGGGGAGCATGGCGTCCTTTTGATTGTTGGGGGAAGGAATCAAAACGCCGCCGACCTTAGCGCGAGTTACGCCAGAGTGTCAATCACTTGTGTTAATTTTGTCAGGTTGATAACTCCCTGTCGTCATTCGTCACGCCGGCGCCAGATGGCGCGTGAACCACGCCGTGGCGAGCCGGGCTACTTCCTCCAGCGTGCCCGCTTCCTCGAACAGGTGGGTGGCCAGGGGCACGATGGACAGTTCCTTCTGGCAGTGCAGCTGGGCGAACGCCTCGCGGTTCAGCTCCAGCACGACATCGTCGTTGCCGCCCACGATGAGCAGGGTGGGCGAGGCCACGCGCTGCAGGGCGTCCGGCCCGGCCATGTCGGGCCGCCCGCCCCGCGAGACGACGGCGCCCACGGCCCCATTGCGGGCCCCGGCCGCCACCCGCAGGGCCGCCGCCGCGCCCGTGCTGGCGCCAAACAGCCCCAGCGGCAGGGCGGCGCTGGCCGGCTGGCGGCGCAGCCAGGCGGCGGCCGTGGCCAGCCGGTCCGTCAGCAGGGCGATGTCGAAGCGGGCATTGCTGTCCTGGTCTTCCTCGGGGCTGAGCAGGTCGATCAGCAGGGTGGCCATGCCGGCCTCGTGCAACTGGGTCGCCACGTAGCCGTTGCGGGGGCTGAAGCGGCTGCTGCCGCTGCCGTGGGCGAACAGGATCACGGCCAACGGTTGGGCGGGCCAGTCCAGCATCCCCTCCATGTGGACGGGGCCGGCCGGAATCTGCACCAGTTCACGCCGCGCCGTGGGCATGGCCGTCTCCCTGGCGTTGGCCGGCGTCGATGCCGCGGGCGGCGTCGGCCCGCTGCAGCAGGTCGATGACCTCCGCATCGCTGGTCTGCTCGAAATCGTGGTACCAGAGGCCGATGGCAAAGAACGGCTCGGGCACCGTCAGGCAGACCAGCTGGTCCACCAGAGGGCGCAATGTGTGCGTGGCCTCCGCCGAGGCGACCGGCACGGCCACCACCACCCGCGCCATGCCGGCCGCATGCAGGGCCTTGACGGCCGCTTCCATGGTGGCGCCGGTGGCGATGCCGTCGTCGACCACGATGGCGACCCGGCCCGCCAGCGGCAGGGGCGGACGGTGGGCGTGGAACAGTTGGTCGCGCTGCGCCACTTCGGCCATCTTGCGGGCGGCCAGCGCTTCCACATAGTCGTTGGAGACGCCCAGTTCAGCCACCATGTCGTGATGGATGACCCGGATGCCGCCGCTGGCCACGGCGCCGATGGCCAGCTCCTCCTGGCAGGGCGCGCCCAGCTTGCGCACCACCAGCACGTCCAGGTCCACGTCCAGTTCGCGGGCCACGGCGTAGCCCACCGGCACGCCGCCGCGCGGCAGGGCCAGCACCACCACGTCGGCCCGCCCCGCGTAGGCTTCCAGCGCATGGGCCAGCAATTTGCCGGCGTGCGTACGGTCCTTGAATTTGCTTGCTTGGTTCATGTCCGTCTCCCGCTTGCCGCTGGCCTATATCGTCAATGTAGTCCGGATTTTGCGCCGCGTCAGACAATGGGGCTGATCCAGGTCAACCTGTCCATAGAATACCTCCGATATTGCCCCCGATGGCCATTTGATGGCGCAGCGTAGGATGGGGCGTATTCCGCCGTCAATTGATGTAGATCAAATCGGCCCGATGACAGCCGGCAGGAAGCCCCCTACATTGAAGCGGTAACGCCGGTATCCCGGCCGCCTCCAGCGGGCCTGCCGATGTGGCGTGACGATCCCGATGGGGGCTGCTGTGGATAGACCTGGCATCATCAAGCACCGCGCGGCAAGCCTGCGGCCGGCACCGAACTGGACCGACTACAGGGCCGGGCGGGACGCCTTCAGCTGGGACAGCGTGCGCGCCGCGCTCGATTATCTGCCCTGCGGCGGCCTCAATATCGCCCATGAAGCCGTGGAGCGCCACGCCCGCGGCGAGCATGGCGACCGGCTGGCGTTCCGCTTCCTCTCCGAGCACGGCCAGCGCGACCTTAGTTACGCCCAGCTGTCGTACCAGACCAACCGCTTCGCCAACGTGCTGGCCGGGCTGGGCGTGGGGCGGGGCGAGCGGCTGTTCGTGCTGGCCGGGCGCATACCGGAACTGTATATCGCGGTACTGGGCAGCATGAAGCGCGGCGCCGTGGTCTGCCCCCTGTTTTCCGCCTTCGGCCCCGAGCCTATCGCCACCCGCATGGCGCTGGGCGATGCGCGGGTGCTGGTCACAACGCCGGCCCTGTACCGGCACAAGGTGGCGGCCATCCGCGACCGGCTGCCCGGACTGCGCCATGTGCTGCTGGTGCGCGCGCCCGGCGAGGCGCGGCAGGATCTCCCGGACACGCTCGACTGGGAGCAGGCCATGCAGGGTGCCTCCGAACTGTTCGACATCGGCCCCACCAGCGCCGACGACTACGCGCTGCTGCACTTCACCAGCGGCACCACGGGTACGCCCAAGGGCGCGCTGCATGTGCACGGCGCCGCGCTCACCCACTGGATGACGGGCAAATACGCGCTGGACCTGCATCCGGGCGACATTTACTGGTGCACGGCCGATCCGGGCTGGGTGACGGGCACCTCGTACGGCATCATCGCGCCGCTGCTGCATGGGATCACGTCCATCATCGACGAGGCGGAGTTCGACGCCGAACGCTGGTATCGCATCCTGCAGGAGCAAGCCGTTACGGTCTGGTACACGGCGCCCACGGCGATCCGCATGCTGATGCGGGCCGGCCCGGAACTGGCCGGAAAATATGCCTTTCCGGCCCTGCGCATGGTGGCCAGCGTGGGCGAGCCGCTCAATCCGGAAGCCGTCTGGTGGGGCGAGCAAGTGCTGGGCCGCGTGATCCATGACAACTGGTGGCAGACCGAAACGGGCGGTATCATGATCGCCAACACGCCCGGTTTCGACGTCAAGCCCGGGTCCATGGGACGCCCGCTGCCGGGCATCGACGCCTGCATCGTCACGCGCGACGCGCAAGGCGCCGTGCAGGTCGCCACGGCGCCCGACGTGGTGGGCGAATTGGCGTTGAAGCGCGGCTGGCCCTCGATGTGGCGCGGCTACCTGAACGAGGAGGCGCGCTACCGCAAATGCTTCGACGGCGAACTTTACCTGACGGGCGACCTGGCCCGCCGCGATGCGGATGGCTACTACTGGTTCGTGGGCCGCTCGGACGACGTGATCAAGTCTTCCGGCCACCTGGTCGGGCCGTTCGAGGTGGAGAGTGCGCTGCTCGAGCATCCGGCCGTGGCCGAAGCGGGCGTGATCGGCAAGCCCGATCCCACCGTGGGCGAGATCATCAAGGCGTTTGTTTCCCTCAAGCCCGGCTACGAAGGCACGCCGGCGCTGCGCCTGGAACTGCTGGGCCACGCGCGCAAGCGGCTGGGGGCGGCGGTAGCCCCCAAGGAGATCGACTTCCTGCCCGCTTTGCCGCGCACCCGCAGCGGCAAGATCCTGCGCCGCCTGCTCAAGGCACGCGAACTGGGCCTGCCGGAAGGCGACACATCCACCCTGGAGGCCGGCGCATGAAGGCCAGCGACGACACGGTGCCACGCCTGGCCCTGCTGGCCGACATGCTGCGCATCCGGCGCATGGAGGAGGCGTCGGCCCAGCTCTACGGCGAGGGCAAGATACGGGGCTTCCTGCACCTGTATGTGGGCGAGGAGGCGGTGGCCGTGGGCGTGTCGCATGCGCTGGACGGCGGCGACCGGGTGGTGGCCACCTACCGCGAGCACGCCCACGCGCTGGTGCGCGGGGTGCCGATGGAGGCCATCATGGCCGAGATGTACGGCAAGGCCACCGGCTGTTCGCACGGCCGCGGCGGTTCCATGCACCTGTTCGACCGGACGCACGGCTTCTATGGCGGCAATGCCATCGTCGGCGGCGGGCTGACGCTGGCGGTGGGATTGGGCCTGGCGGACCGGATGCGGCAGCAAGCGCGCGTCAACGCCTGCTTCTTCGGCGAGGGCGCGATGGCGGAAGGCGCGTTCCACGAGTCGCTTAACCTTGCGGCGCTGTGGAAGCTGCCCGTGCTGTTCATCTGCGAGAACAACCTGTACGCGATGGGGACGGCGCTGGAACGTTCGGAATCGCAGGTGGACCTGTGCGCCAAGGCGGCCAGCTACGCCGTGCCAACGGCCAGCGTGGACGGCATGGACGTGGAGGCCGTGCATGGCGCCGCCCTGGCCGCCGCGCGCCACGTGCGGGAGGGGAAGGGGCCGTTTTTCCTGGAATGCCGCACTTACCGCTTCCGCGCCCATTCCATGTTCGACCCGGAGCTGTACCGCGACAAGGCCGAAGTGGAGCGCTGGAAGCAGCGCGGTCCACTGCACGGCTATACGGCCCGGCTCAAGGAGCAGGGCACGTTGACGGAGGACGCCTTCCTGGCGCTCGACGCGCAGGCGCAGCGCGAAGTGCAGGCCGCCATCGCCTTTGCCGAGGCTGCGCCGTGGGAAAGCACCGATACGCTGCTCGATGGCGTGTGCGCGCCGGAGGACCGGCCATGAAGATCAGCTACCGCGAAGCGATGCGCGAGGCGATCCGCGACGCCATGCTGGCCGACCCGCGCGTGTTCCTGATGGGCGAGGACGTGGGGCGCTACGGCGGTTCGTACGCCGTCTCCAAGGGCTTGCTGGAGCAATTCGGGCCGGAGCGCATCCGCGACACGCCCCTGTCCGAGCTCGGTTTCGTGGGCGCCGGCATCGGTGCGGCGCTGGGCGGCATGCGGCCCATCGTGGAGATCATGACCGTCAATTTCAGCCTGCTGGCGCTGGACCAGATTGTCAATACGGCGGCGGCCATGCGCCACATGTCCGGCGGCCAGTTCAACGTGCCGCTGGTGATACGCATGGCCAGCGGCGCGGGCCGCCAGCTGGCGGCCCAGCATTCGCACAGCCTGGAGGGCTGGTATGCCCATGTGCCGGGACTGACCGTGCTGGCGCCGGCCACGGTGGCCGACGCGCGCGCCATGCTGGCGCCGGCGCTGGCCGATCCGGACCCGGTCATCATCTTCGAACATGCGCAGTTGTACAACATGGAGGAGGACGTGGACGTCGCCGCCTGGCCGCCCGCGTGCGACCTGCGCCAGGCGGCCGTGCGCCGGCCCGGCACGCAGCTGACGCTGATCGCCTACGGCGGCTGCCTGCCCAAGGCCATGCAGGCGGCCGCCATCCTGGCCGACGAAGGGATCGATGCGGAAGTGCTGGACCTGCGCGTGCTACGCCCGCTCGACGGGGCCACCATCATGGCCTCGGTGCGCAAGACGCACCGGGCGCTGGTGGTGGACGAGGGTTGGAAGAGCGGCAGCCTGGCCGGCGAAATCGTGGCACGCATCGTGGAGGAAGCGTTTTACGAGCTCGATGCGCCGCCGGCACGCGTGTGCAGCGCGGAGGTGCCCATTCCCTACGCGGCCCATATGGAGCAGGCGGCCTTGCCGCAGGCGGCCACCATCGCGGCGGCCGCGCGGCGGATGCTGGGGGCGCCATGATCGAGTTCAAGCTGCCGTCGCTAGGCTCTGACATGGATGAGGGCAAGCTGCTGGCCTGGCACGTCCAGCCGGGCGACACCGTCAAGCGGGGGCAGGTGGTGGCGGTGGTCGATACGTCCAAGGCCGCCGTCGACGTGGAAATCTGGCAGGACGGCACCGTGGCGCAATTGCTGGTGCAGCCCGGTGAGACCGTGCCGGTGGGGACGGTGCTGGCCACGCTGCTGGAGGAGGGGGAAAGCGCCGCTGCGGCGGCCACCGGCGCACCGCCGGCCGCCAGCGCCGCCGGGCCGGGCACCAGCACCGCCGGGCGGGCGGCGCCGGCAGGCGCGGCGCCGGCACAAGCCGCCGGCACGCTCGCGCATGCCAGCCGTCCTGCGGCCGGCGCCGGGCCGGCCATGCCGGCATCGGGCCGCCGCCGCATTTCGCCCGCCGCCCGCAAGCGGGCCGGCGAATGCGGCATCGACGTCGATGCGCTTGCAGGCACGGGCCCGGACGGCGCCGTCACCTTGCAGGACGTGGAAGCGGCCAGCCAGGCAGCGAAGGCCGCGCCGCCGGACCGGCAGGCCGAGATGCGCAAGGCGATCGCCGCCGCCATGGGGCGCTCCAAGCGCGAGATTCCGCACTACTATCTGAGCGAACCGGTGCCCATGCGCGCCGCGCTGGAGTGGCTGGCCGCGGCCAACGCCGGGCGGCCCGTCACCGAACGCTTGCTGCTCGCCGTGCTGCAATTGAAGGCGGTGGCGCTGGCGCTGCGCAAGTTCCCCGACATGAATGGCTACTATCGCGACGGTGCATTCCAGGCTGCGGCCGCGGCCCACGTGGGCGTGGCCATCGCACTGCGCCAGGGCGGACTGGTGGCGCCGGCCTTGCTCGACGCGGGCGGCAAGCCGCTGGAACAGCTGATGGGCGAACTGGCCGACCTGGTGCGGCGCGCCCGCGCCGGTTCGCTGCGCAGCTCCGAAATGGGCGACGCCACCATCACCGTCACCAATCTGGGCGAGCAGGGCGTGGAAATGGTGTCCGGCGTGATCTACCCGCCGCAGGTGGCGCTGGTCGGTTTCGGCCGGCTGACGGAGAGGCCTTGGGTGCGTGATGGCGGCCTGTGCGTGATGCCGGCCGTGACGGCCAGCCTGGCGGCCGACCATCGGGTGTCGGACGGCCACCGGGGGGCGCTGTTCCTGGCCGCGATCCGCGATCTGCTGCAGCGGCCGGCCGACCTTTAATTGAACGGGGAGGTGGGTGATGGAACGAGAGCAATTGATGGCCGCCGTGATCGCGACGCTGCAAACCATCGCGCCCGAAGTGAGCGCGGCCGAGCTGGTGCCGGGCGAACCGCTGCGCAGCCAGGTGGACCTGGACTCGATGGACTGGCTCAATTTCCTGATCGGCCTGCATGCCGCCCTGCAAGTGGACATCCCGGAATCGGATTACGGCCGCCTGCGCACGCTGGACGACCTGGTGGAATATCTGGCTGCGCGCAAAGGCTGAGCTACGGCGCTTCCTTGCAGTGCGATAGCCCAGCCCGCACCGTAGAAATAACTTGTCAATATCCTCAGGTTTTTCCATATAATTGACCTCGCATTCAGCTATGGCAGGCGGATGGACGCCTGGCCGGGATCGCGGGAGTCTGTCAGTGAAGAATCGCCACTTCAAGCAGTTTCCACTGGATATGCGGCGTCTGGCCGTGGCCGCTGTTCTGGGCCTGGCGGCGGCTGGCTGCGCCGTCGGCCCCGACTTCAAGTCCCCGGCCCCGCCTGCCGGCCTGCGCGACGACAGCTACACCCCCACCGCCTTGCCGGCCCAGACAGCGTCCGCCCCCGTGCCGGGCGGGGCGTCGCAGCACATCGCGCTGGGGCAGGACATTCCGGCCCAGTGGTGGTCCGTCTTCCATTCGCCCGAACTGGACCGGCTGGTGCGCAGCGCGCTGGACCACAACCCCACCCTGGCGGCGGCCGTCGCGGCCCTGCGCCAGGCGCAGGAAAGCTATAACGCCGAGCGGGGCAGCCTGGCGTTTCCCGCCGTCAACGCCCAGCTGGGCGTCGCCCGCGAGCGCGATGCCGACAAGGGCAAGACCACCAGCGGCGTCTTTACGCTGTACAACGCCTCCGTCAACGTCAGCTATGTACCGGACGTGTTCGGCGCCACGCGGCGCGCGCTGGAAGGGGCACAGGCGGCCGTCGATTACCAGCGTTTCCAGGTCGAGGCGGCCCAGCTGGCGCTGACGGCCAACGTGGTGACGGCGGCCATCCGCGTAGCGTCGCTGCGGGCCCAGTTGCAGGCGACGATGGAAGTGCTGGCGGCGCAACGCCAGCAGCTGGGCGTGATCGATAAGCAGTTGCAGGCCGGCGCCGTGGCCCGCGCCGTGCTGCTGAGCCAGCGCAGCCAGGTGGCGCAGACGGCGGCCACCGTGCCGCCGCTGGAAAAGGCATTGGCGCTGAGCCGTCATGCCTTGTCCGTGCTGGTCGGCCAGCTGCCCAGCACGCCCGAGTTGCCGCAATTCGAACTGGCCGCGCTGGCCTTGCCGGAGCAGTTGCCGGTGTCGCTGCCGTCCGCGCTGGCGCGGCAGCGGCCCGACATCCGCGCCAGCGAAGCGCTGCTGCACCAGGCCAGCGCCCAGGTGGGCGTGGCCACCGCTAACCTGTACCCGCAATTGACGCTCAACGCCAGCTACGGCGCGGCCGGCGCCAGTCCGCACGAGGTGTTCCAGGCCGGGAACGTGTTCTGGAACCTGGCGGCCGGGCTGGCCCAGCCCCTGTTCAACGGCGGCGCCCTGACGGCCAGGCGCCGCGCGGCGGAAGCAGCCTACGACGCGGCGGCGGCCCAGTACCGCGCCACCGTGCTGGCCGCGTTCCAGAACGTGGCCGACAGCCTGCGCGCGCTGGAGTCCGACGCCAGCACCTTGCAGGCGCAGGCCGAGGCGGAGTCGCTGGCGGCGGAAACGCTGGCGCTGGCCAAACGCCAGTTCGAGCTCGGTGCCATCAGCTACCTGGCCCTGCTCGATGCCCAGCGCAGCTACCAGCAATCCCACATCGCGCTGGTGCAAGCGCAGGCGGCCCGCTACGCCGACACGGCCGCGCTGTTCCAGTCGCTGGGCGGGGGCTGGTGGAACCGGCCGCCAGACGGCGTGACGGCGTCGGCGCCGTAGTCCTTCGATCAATCGTGAAGCAGAGGGTGACATGACCAAGCGTATGTTCATCATGGCCGGCGGCATCGTGTTATTGGTCGCGGCGCTCGCACTGGGCAAGTTCCTGCAGATCCGGCAGATGATGGCCAGTTCACCCCGGCCCGGACCGCAGACGGTAACGGCCATCAAGGTACAGGCGCTGGAATGGCAGCCGCAGCTCAGTTCCGTGGGCACGCTGGTGGCCGTACGCGGCGTTGACGTCAGCAGCGAGATCGCCGGCATGGTGCGCGACGTGCGCTTCCGCTCCGGCGACGAGGTCAAGTCCGGCCAGGTGCTGTTTGCCCTGAACGCCGATGCCGACCTGGCCCAGCTCCATGCCTTGCAGGCGTCCGCCGACCTGGCGGCGACGGTGCTGGCGCGCGACGAGGCCCAGTTCGCGGCCCAGGCCATCAGCCAGGCCCAGCTCGACAACGACAGGGCCGAGCTGAAAAGCCGCCGCGCGCTGGCGGCCCAGCAGCAGGCGCTGGTGGACAAGAAGACGATACGGGCCCCGTTCCCGGGCAAGCTGGGGATCACGGCCGTCAACCCCGGCCAGTTTGTCAACCCCGGCGACAAGCTGGTGACCCTGCAGACGGTGGACCCGATCTACGTGGACTTCTACGTGCCGCAAAAGCAGCTGGCCGGCCTGGCCGTGGGCCAGAAACTGAGCCTGGGCAGCGACGCCTGGCCCGGCGCCGCCTTCCCCGCGCGGCTGACGGCCATCAGCCCCAAGGTGGACCCGGTCACCCGCAACGTGCTGGTGGAGGCGACCGTGGCCAACGGCAAGCGCCAGCTGTTGCCGGGCATGTTCGCCAACGTCAGCCTGGAGCAGGGCGAACGGCAGCGCCGCCTGACCTTGCCGCAGACGGCCATCACCTACAATCCGTATGGCTCGACCGTGTTCGTGCTGGCGCCGGGGCAGGGCAAGGACGCGCCCAAGGACGACAAGGGCCAGCCCCTGCTGGTGGCGCAGCAGGTGTTCGTGACCACCGGCGCCACGCGCGGCGACCAGGTGGCAGTGCTGACGGGCCTCAAGGAAGGCCAGACCGTCGTCACCAGCGGTCAGCTGAAACTGAAGAACGGCACCCCGGTCGTGATCGACAACAAGGTACAGCCGGCCAACAGCGCCACGCCCACGCCGCAGGAACACTGAGGGCGCCGCCATGAAATTCACTGACCTCTTCATCCGGCGGCCCGTGCTGGCCAGCGTGATCAGCCTGCTGATCGTGGTGCTGGGCTTGCGCTCCCTGTACAGCCTGCCCATCAACCAGTATCCGCGCACCCAGAACGCGGTCGTCACCATCTCCACCACCTACTACGGGGCGGACGCGCAGACCGTGGCCGGCTTCATCACCCAGCCGCTGGAATCGGCCGTGGCGCAGGCCCAGGGCATCGACTACCTGTCTTCGTCGAGCAACAGCGGGGTGTCGGTCATCACGGCCACGCTGCGGCTCAATTACGATGCCAACCGGGCGCTGACCGAGATCACCACCCAGGTCAACTCGGTCAAGAACCAGCTGCCGGCGCAGGCACAGAGCCCCGTGCTGACGGTGCAGACGGGCCAGACGACGGATGCCATGTACATGGGCTTCTACAGCAACACGCTGCCCACCAATAATGTGACGGACTTCCTGGCGCGGGTGGTCAAGCCCAAGCTCGACGCCATCGAAGGGGTGCAGACGGCCGAACTGCTGGGCGCGCGCCAGTTCGCCCTGCGCGCCTGGCTCGATGCGGACCGCATGGCGGCCCACGGCGTGACGGCGGCCGACGTCAGCGCCGCGCTGGCGTCCAACAACTTCCTGACGGGGTTGGGCAGCTCGAAAGGCCAGATGGTGAGCGTGCCGCTGACGGCCGGCACCGACCTGCACACGGTGGAGGAATTCAAGCAGCTGGCCATACGCCAGAGCGGCGGCGCCATCGTGCACCTGGAGGATGTGGCCAACGTTACCCTGGGGTCGGAAAATTATGACTTCAACGTGGCCTTCAGCGGGGTGCGCTCGGTCTTCATCGGCATCAAGGTGGCACCCGAGGCCAATATCCTGGACGTGGCCCAGCGCGTGCGCGTGGCGTTCCCGCCCATCCGCGAGCAGCTGCCCAACGGGCTGACGGGGGAAATCGTCTACGACTCCACGGAATTCATCAACACCTCCATCCACGAGGTGGTCAAGACGCTGGTGGAGGCGCTCATCATCGTCACCATCGTCATCTACCTGTTCCTGGGCAGCCTGCGAGCCGTGGTGGTGCCGGTGATCGCCATGCCGCTGTCACTGATCGGCACCTTCTTCGTCATGCTGGTACTGGGCTACTCGATCAACCTGCTCACGCTGCTGGCCATCGTGCTGGCCATCGGCCTGGTGGTGGACGACGCCATCATCGTCGTCGAGAACGTGGACCGCCACATGAAGCAGGGCATGGCGCCGTTCGACGCGGCCCTGGTGGCGGCGCGCGAGCTGGGCAGCCCCATCGTGGCCATGACGGTGGTGCTGATCGCCGTCTATGTACCGATCGGCTTCCAGGGTGGGCTGACGGGCGCGCTGTTCACGGAATTCGCCTTTACGCTGGCCGGCGCCGTGGCGGTGTCGGGCGTGGTGGCGCTGACGCTGTCGCCCATGATGTGCGGCCGCTTCTTCCGGGCCAGCCAGGACGAGGGGCGCTTCGTCAAGGCCATCGACCGCGTGTTCGAGCGGGTGCATGGGCGCTACCTGCGCATCCTGCATGGCCTGCTCGATACCTGGGCCGTGCTGATCGTGATGGGCGTGATATTAAGCGTGCTGCTGGCGCTGATGTTCAAGATGTCGCAGTCGGAACTGGCGCCGGAGGAGGACCAGGGCATCGTGCTGTCGCAGGTGGTGGGCGCGCCTACGGCCACCTCGGACCAGATGCAGACTTATGCGGCGCAGATTTTCGCCATCGGCAAATCGATCCCGGAATACGAGCAGATGTTCCAGATCACGGGCGTGCCGACCGTCAATTCCGGCTTCGGCGGCGTGCTGTTCAAGCCGTGGGACCGGCGTACCCGCTCGGCCCACGAGATCCAGCAGGAGTTGCAGCAGAAGTGGAACACGATCGCGGGCGCGCGCGTGGCGGCCTTCCAGTTTCCCGCCCTGCCGGGCAGTTCCGGCCTGCCGGTGCAGTTTGTCGTCACCACCACGGAGCCGTTCGAGAACCTCAATACGGTGGCCGAGCAGATGCTGGAAAAGGTCAGGGCGGCCAACAAGTTCTATTTCGTCGACGTGGACCTGAAGGTCGATTCGCCCCAGGCGACGGTGGTGGTGGACCGCGACCAGCTCTCCACGCTGGGCCTGACCCAGCAGGACTTCGGCAACGCACTGGGCGCCGCGCTGGGCGGCGGCTACGTCAACTACTTCTCCATCGCGGGCCGCTCCTACAAGGTGATCCCGCAGGTACGGCAGGTGGACCGGCTCAATCCGGCCAACGTGCTGGACTTCCAGATCAAGACGCCGGGCGGGGGCATGATCCCGGCCAGTACCGTGGCCAGCCTCAAATACAGCGTGGTGCCGGAATCGATCACCCGCTTCCAGCAGCTGAATGCAGTGACCTTTGCCGGTGTGACGGGCGAATCGCAGGGCGAGATCCTGCAGTTCATGCGCGACACGCTGAAGCAGGTGGCGCCGACCGGCTATACGGTCGATTATTCAGGGCAGTCGCGCCAGTACGTGCAGGAGTCGGGCGGCTTCCTGGTGACGATGGGTTTTGCCGTCATCATCGTGTTCCTGACGCTGGCGGCGCAGTTCGAGAGCTTCCGCGATCCGGTCGTGATACTGGTGTCGGTGCCGCTGGCGCTGTTCGGGGCGATGATTTTCATCTTCCTTGGCTTCGCCTCGATCAACATCTACACCGAGGTGGGGCTGGTGACGCTGATGGGCCTCATTTCCAAGCACGGCATCCTGATCGTGGAAGTGGCCAACCATTTGCGCGCGGCCGGCAAGGACAAGCGCGGCGCCATCGAGGAAGCGGCCGGCACGCGCCTGCGCCCCATCCTGATGACGACGGCGGCCATGGTGTTTGGCGTGGTCCCGCTGGTGATCGCGTCCGGCGCCGGCGCGGCGGGGCGCCATGCCATGGGGTTGGTGATCTTTACGGGGCTGGCCATCGGCACCCTGTTCACGCTGTTCGTGGTGCCGGCCATGTATATGTTCCTGGCCGGGAAGCACGTGGCCGTGGCGCCGCAGCCGGAGCCGCAGCCAGAGCACGGGCCGGGGCCGCATCCGGCACCGGGACAAGGAGCACAGCCGGAGCACGGGCCGCAGCCGGCGCTGGAACAAGGACCACAGCCGGAGGACGGGCAGGGGCCGCAGCCGGCGCAGGGGTAGGGATCATCGCCGCAGCGTGGGCGGTGAAAGGCGGCTTGGCCGCAAACCCTGAGCAGGTCTATCCTGCGCGGCAGGCCGGCCGCTAGCGGCCTATCAGTCCATCCTGCTCCAGGTCGCGCGCCAGTTCGCCGCCGTCGCCCCGCCAGAACTCGCGGTCGGCCAGGCGTACCCGTTCGGCGGCCTTGCTCATATGGTCGCAGGCGGCCTGGCGGGCCCGTTCGGGGTCGCCGGCGGCGATGGCGGCCACGATCTTTTCATGTTCCTCGCGCACCTGATGGTAAAAGTCCTGGCGCCGCGCCTCGTTGGCGCGCGTGACCTTGACGGCTGCGCGTATCGGCTGCGCAAACATCTCGACGAACTTGACCCAGTACGGATTGCCGGTCGCCTCCGCGATACTGAGGTGGAAGAGCACATCTTCCTCCACGCCGCTGCTGCCTGCCGCCACCGCCTGGTCGATGCGCCGCAGCGCGTGTTCGATGTCGGCCAGCTGGCCGGGACTGCGGCGCAGCGCGGCCAGGGCCGCCGTCTCCGATTCCAGCCCGCGCCGCACTTCGATCAGGTTCAACAACGACTGCACCGACTGCGCCGTGTGCGCGTCGTGCTCGGCCAGCGGCGCGCCGTCGGTCTGGCAGACGAAGGCGCCGCTGCCTTTGCGGGTGCTGAGCACACCATCGGCCTTGAGCAGCGCGATCGCTTCGCGCAGCACGGTGCGGCTGACGCCGAAATGCTGGGCCATCGCCTGTTCCGAGGGCAGGCGGGTGCCGGGCGCCAGGGCATCCTGGCGGATCTGCTGCAGCAGGCGGTCGGCCACGCGCGCGGCCAGCGTGCCGGCGGCAAAGCCGGGCTTGCGCACTTCGGCCGGCGGCAGGGTGAAGTTGGGTACGTGTTCCATTTCGCGATTATACAAATATACAGCTTGACAGGGCGGGCTTCAAATACATAACATACAGCCATACAGATTTTATACAGCTTATCGACGCCAGGCGTCATACAAAAGCGAATATCTGGATACTTCGACAACAATATCAGGAGACAAACATGAGCATTTCCGGAACCCAATCCCCGGTGCTGGGCGGCCTGCAAGCCGCCAGCGCGGAAGGGCCGCAGGCGGCCGTGTACCGCAAGGTCACCTGGCGCATCGTGCCTTTCCTCATGCTGTGCTACGTGGTGGCCTATCTGGACCGGGTCAACGTGGGCTTCGCCAAGCTGCAGATGCTGCACGACCTGCAGTTCAGCGACACCATCTTCGGGCTGGGCGCCGGCATGTTCTTCATCGGTTACTTCCTGTTCGAAGTGCCCAGCAACGTCATCCTGCACAAGGTCGGGGCACGGGTGTGGATCGCCCGCATCATGCTGACCTGGGCCGTCATTTCCGCCTGCTTCATGTTCGTCAGCACGCCGCTGGCGTTCTATACGATGCGCTTCCTGCTCGGCCTGGCCGAAGCGGGCTTCTTCCCCGGCATCATCCTGTACCTGACCTACTGGTTCCCCGCCGCCCGCCGTTCGCGCATCATCAGCACCTTCATGACGGCGATCCCGCTGTCGGGCGTGATCGGCGGCCCGCTGTCGGGCTGGATCATGGAATCGTTCGGCGGCGTGCATGGCTGGACCGGCTGGCAGTGGATGTTCATCCTGGAGGCGGTGCCCGCCGTCGCGCTGGGGCTGGCCGTGCTGCTGTACCTGGACGACGGCATCCGCTCCGCCAAATGGCTGAACGAGGATGAAAAACGCCTGCTGGAACAGGGCATCGAGCATGACGCGGCCGGCAAGGCACAGCATCCGTCGCTGCGGGCCGTGTTCGCCGATGGCCGCGTGTGGCTGATGGCGCTGATCTATTTCTGCTGCGTGATGGGCCAGTACGGCCTGACGTTCTGGATGCCGACCCTGATCAAGGCGGCCGGCGTCAAGGGCGTGCTGAACGTGGGCCTGTTCACGGCGATTCCTTACGCGGCGGCCGTGGTGGCCATGCTGCTGCTGGGCCGCAGCTCGGACCAGCGCCGCGAGCGCCGCTGGCACCTGGTGACGCCGATGCTGCTGGGCGCCGTGGGCCTGGTGGGCAGCGCGCTGGCCGGCGCCGACCATACCGGTATCGCGATCGCCTTCCTGTCGCTGGCGGCGGCCGGCGTGCTGGCCTCGGCACCCCTGTTCTGGAGCCTGCCGACCGCCTTCCTGCATGGCGTGGCGGCGGCGGCCGGCATCGCGGCCATCAATTCCGTGGGCAACCTGGCCGGTTTCGCCAGCCCCTATCTGATCGGCGCCATCAAGGATATGACGCAGAGCACCGACGTCGCCCTGTACGTGCTGGCCGGCGTGCTGGTGGCCGGCGCCGCCGTGGTACTGAGCGTACCGGCGCGGCTGGTCAACCGCTGATGGCGGCCGATCGCACTTCTCAATCATCTGGAGCATTCATCATGGCAGAACAAATCAAGCGCGTCGGGGTCGTCGGCCTGGGCGCAATGGGCATCGGCATCGCGCAGTCGCTGTTGCGCGCGGGGCTGGAAGTGCATGTGTGCGACGTGCGGGCCGAACCGGTGCAGCGGCTGGCCGCGGCGGGCGCCCACGGGGCGGCCACCCCGGCCGAACTGGCGTCCCGCGTCGACGCACTGCTGATCGTGGTGGTCAACGCGGCCCAGACCGAGCAGGTGCTGTTCGGCGAAGGCGGCGCGGCCGCGGCGCTGGCGCCCGGTTCGGTGGTGATCGCCTGCGCCACGGTGGCGCCCGAGTTTGCCGAAGCGCTGGGAGCGCGCCTGGCCGGCATGGGCCTGCGCTGCATCGACGCGCCCATTTCCGGCGGCGCGGCCAAGGCGGCGGCCGGCGAGATGTCGGTGATGGCGTCCGGCGCCGACGATGCGTTCGCGCCCTGCGCCGACATCTTCAGCGCCATCAGCGGCCGGCTGTACCGGCTGGGCGACCAGCCGGGCCAGGGTTCCAAGGTCAAGATGATCAACCAGCTGCTGGCCGGGGTGCATATCGCCGCCGCCGCCGAGGCGATGGCGCTGGGCTTGCGGGCCGGCTGCAATCCGGACGCGCTGTACGAGGTGATCTCCAACAGCGCCGGCAGCTCCTGGATGTTCCAGAACCGCGTGCCGCATATCCTCAAGGGCGACTACACGCCGCTGTCGGCGGTGAACATCTTCGTCAAGGACCTGGGCATCGTGCTCGATTATGCGAAGAAGAGCGTATTCCCGCTGCCGCTGTCGGCCGCCGCGCACCAGATGTTCATGCAAGCCTCGGCCGCCGGCCATGGCGGCGAGGACGACTCGGCCGTGGTCAAGATCTTCCCCGGCATTACGCTGCCGGCCAAGGCGGCGTGAGGAGCGCATCATGACGATACTGTTAGGATGCATCGCCGACGATTTCACCGGCGGCACCGACCTGGCCGGCATGCTGGTCAAGGCCGGCATGCGCACCGTGCAGCTGATCGGCGTACCGGACGGCCCGCCGCCGGACGACGTCGACGCGGTGGTGATCGCGCTCAAGTCGCGCACCAATCCGGCGCCCGAGGCGGTGGCCGAATCGCTGGCCGCGCTGGCGTGGCTGGAAAAAGCCGGCTGCCGCCAGTTCTATTTCAAGTACTGCTCGACCTTCGATTCCACCCCGGCCGGCAATATCGGCCCGGTGACGGATGCGCTGATGCAGGCGCTCGATACGGGATTCACCATCGCCTGTCCCGCTTTCCCGGCCAACGGCCGCACCATCTACAAGGGCAACCTGTTCGTGGGCGATGTGCTGCTGAACGAATCGGGCATGCGCGACCATCCGCTGACGCCGATGACCGACGCCAACCTGGTACGCGTGCTGCAGCGCCAGGCCGGCGGCAAGGTGGGCCTGGCGTCGATGGAGGCGGTGGGGCAGGGCGCCGCCGCCATCGCGGCGCGCTTTGCGGAACTGCGCGAACAGGGCTGCCGCTACGCCGTGGTGGACGCCCTGAGCAACCAGGATCTGATGGAGATCGGCGCCGCCTGCGACGGCATGCCCTTGCTGACGGGCGGTTCCGGCCTGGCGCTGGGCCTGCCGGATAACTTCCGCCGGCACGGCCTGCTGGCGCAGCATGCGGCGCCGGCCGCGCTGCCAGCCAGCGCCGGCGCGCGCGCGGTGATCGCCGGCAGCTGCTCGGTGGCCACGCAACTGCAGGTCGAGCGCATGCGGGCGCAGGCGCCGTCGTTCCGTATCGATCCCCTGCGGCTGGCCGCCGGCGCCGACCTGGTGCGCGAGGCGCTGGACTGGGCCGCCGCCCATGTCGGCGACAGCCCCTTGCTGGTCTACGCTACCAGCACCCCGGAAACGGTGCGCACGATCCAGGCGCAACTGGGCGTGGCCCGCGCCGGCGCGCTGGTGGAAGAGGCGCTGGCCGCCATCGCGGCCGGTCTGGTGGACCTGGGCGTGGGCCGCATGATCGTGGCCGGCGGCGAGACTTCCGGCGCCGTGGTCAAGGCGCTGGACGTGCATGGCCTGCGCATCGGGCCGGAAATCGCGCCCGGCGTGCCGTGGACCATGGCGCTGCGCGAGCCCGGCGCACCACCGCTGGCGCTGGCGCTCAAGTCCGGCAATTTCGGTGGCCCCGATTTCTTCCTGGACGCGTGGGGGAAGCTGGCATGAGCGCCGCCCTGCACACCGATACGGAGCAGAGCCGCCAGCGCGAACAGATGGCCGAATATGGCCGCTCGCTGTTCGAGCGCGGCCTGACGGCCGGCAGCAGCGGCAACCTGAGCGTGCGGCTGGACGACGGCTGGCTGCTGACACCCACCAACGCCAGCCTGGGGCGGCTCGATCCGGCCACGCTGTCGCGCCTGGACCGCGACGGCAATCTGCGCAGCGGCGCGGCGCCGACCAAGGAAGCCATGCTGCACCTGGCGATGTACCGCGCCCGGCCCGCCGCGCGCGCCATCGTGCACCTGCATTCGACCCATGCGGCGGCCGTGTCGTGCATGTGCGGCTTGAATCACGCCGACTGCCTGCCGCCGCTGACGCCGTATTTCGTGATGAAGATAGGCCGCCTGCCGCTGGCGCCGTATCACCGGCCGGGCGACCCGGACCTGGCTGCCGTGATCGGCGATTTGGGACGGCGCCATTCGGCCGTGCTGCTGGCCAATCATGGCCCGGTGGTGTCGGCCGCCTCGCTGGAAGCGGCCGTCTACGCCGCCGAAGAACTGGAAGAAACCGCCAAACTGTTCCTGCTGCTGCGCGGCGTGCCGACCCGGCCGCTGGACGCGGCGCAGATCGACGAACTGAAATCCGCCTTCGGGCTCGATTATTAACGACTACTGGAGCCGTACCATGCCGCGCTTTGCCGCCAACCTCACCATGATGTTCAACGAAGTGGCCTTCCCGCAGCGCTTTGCCGCCGCCGCCAGGGCTGGCTTCGACGCCGTCGAATTCCTGTTCCCCTACGATTACACGCCGGACCAGGTGGCCGGCTGGCTGCGCGAAAGCCGGCTGCGTAACGTGTTGTTCAACCTGCCGCCGGGCGACTGGGCGGCCGGCGAACGCGGCATCGCCGCGCTGCCGGGCCGCGAGGCCGAGTTCCGTGCCGGCGTCGAGCGCGCGCTGGACTACGCGCTGGCGATGGGAACGCCGCGCCTGCACATGATGGCCGGCTTGATCCCCGCCGGCGCCGACCTGCGGGCCATGGAAGCGTGCTACCTGGAGAATATGCGCTACGCGGCGCGCGCGCTGGCGCCGCACGGAATTGAACTGCTGATCGAACCGATCAACGGGCGTGACATGCCGGGCTACTTCCTGCAGACCCAGGCCCGGGCTCACGCCCTGCGCGAAACGGCGGGCGAACCGAACGTGAAAGTGCAGATGGACTTCTACCATGCGCAGATCGTCGAGGGCGACCTGGCCACGACCTTGCGCCGCCACCTGGCCGGCATTGGTCACGTGCAGGTGGCCGGCGTGCCGGACCGGCACGAGCCGGATCAGGGCGAGGTCAATTTCGGCTACCTGTTCCAGCTGCTCGACTTGCTGGGATATACGGGGTGGGTCGGTTGCGAATACCGGCCGCGTGGCCGCACCGAGGATGGCCTGGGATGGCTGAGGGCGGCGCGCCAGGCCAGCCTGGAAGGAGAGCCAGCATGAAGATCCTGATTACCGGCGGCGCCGGCTTCCTGGGACAGCGGCTGGCGCGCGCGCTGCTTGAGCGCGGTCAGCTGGCCTCGGGCGGCGCGCGGCACGACATCGCGCAACTGGTGCTGGTGGACGTGGTGCCGGCCCACGACTTTGGCGACCCGCGCGTGCGTGTGGTGACGGGCGATATTGCGGACGGCGCCCTGATGCGGCGCGTGCTGGGACCGGATATCGAGGTCGTGTTCCACCTGGCGGCCATCGTCAGCGGGCAGGCCGAAGCCGATTTCGAGCTGGGCATGCGCATCAATCTCGATGCCTCGCGCCTGTTGCTGGAGGTGTGCCGGGAATGCGGCCACGTGCCGACCGTGGTGTTCACCAGTTCGGTGGCCGTGTACGGCGGCCAGCTGCCCGCGCTGGTGCTGGAGGATACGGCGCTCAATCCGCAGTCGTCGTACGGCGCCCAGAAGGCGATCGGCGAGCTGCTGCTCAACGACTACAGCCGGCGCGGCTATGTCGATGGCCGCGTGTTGCGGCTGCCGACCATCAGCGTGCGGCCAGGGCAGCCGAACCGTGCCGCCTCCTCGTTCGCCAGCGGGATCATTCGCGAACCGCTGAACGGTTCACCGTCCGTGTGTCCGGTGGCGCCCGATCTGCCTTTGTGGCTTTTGTCGCCGCGGCGGGCGGTGGCGGCGCTGCTGGCCGGCTGCGAACTGCCGGCGGCCATGCTGGGCCGCAGCCGTACCGTCAATTTGCCGGGGTTGGCGGTCACCGTGGGCCAGATGGTGGCCGCGCTGGCCACGGTGGCCGGCGCGGAAGTGGCGGCACGGGTCAGTTTCGCGCCCGATCCGGCGGTGGAAAAGATCGTACGCAGCTGGCCGGCCGCGTGGGACAGCACCCGCGCGCTGGCGCTGGGGCTGGAGGCGGATCGCGATATCGAGGCGCTGATCAGCGCCTATATCGAGGACGAGCTGCACGAGCGGGCGGTCGCATAGTAGCCCAGCTTGGGACGGCGCTGCGGCGCACAGCCGGCCGTACCGCGCCACCTGACTGGACCAGCGGCGGTCGGGAATCAGAATGTGTGGCGTAGTCCTGCCATGACACCGTTCTGGTTCATGCCGGCGCCGACGGTGCCGCCGGCATCGAGCGCGATGGCGGTGGTGCCTCTATCGAAAATGGCGAAAATGGGGACGTACCCCTTTTTTAATGGTGCAGCTGTTTGCGCGCTACCAGGACGCGGACCCCGGGGCGCGGAACCGGCACAGTTCTGGAGAAATCAGGCGTGAAGCGGTTTCGCCTGGAGTTTTAGTCCCAATGCCTTGATGACCTTCATGACCGTGGAGAACTCGGGTTTGCCCTTGGCTGACAGCACCTGGTTCAGTCCTTCTGGTGTCAGGTCCATGGACCGTGCGAGCTGGCTCACGCCACGCGCGCGCGCGATGTCACTCAGCGCGGCGCGAACCAGACTGCCGTCGCCGGGGTCGTCCTCCAGGCATGCCTCGAAATACAGTGCTATGTCTTGTTCAGTCTTAAGATGGTCTGCCGCGTCCCAACGGCTGAGTCCGTCCGGGATATCGCATGTTTGTGGCTTTTCCATGATTTACTCCGGCCATGAGAGCTGGCCGTAGGATAGCACTTCGAGCATGGCGCATGCGTGCAGCATGGCCATGCCTGATAAAAAAGGATAACCGAAACGGGTTTGGCTCCTGGGGCTAATTAACGGGGGCCAGCTGTGCGCCGCTGGCCGATCCAGCGGGAGAGGCAGGTTCGGCCGGGGCCGCCGTTTCCATCGCCGCCCGGGTCGCCGTTTCCAGTTCCGCGAACGCTTCCACCGTCAGCGCCATCAGACGGTCCGGGTCGGGCACCTGGTCGGTGTCGACGAACAGGGCCAGCTGGATCTGGCCCGCGTACGAGATGAAGGCCAGGCCCACGCCCAGCTTGCCCGCCTGCGGCACCCAGCAGATCAGGTCCGTCATGCGCGAGCCGGCCAGGTAGCGCCGGCTGCCCGGGCCTTCGATATTGGTCAGCACCACCGAACCCTTGGAGGTGAACAGGTTCAGCGCGAAATGCTGGAGCGCCGTCGGCAGGCAGCCGGCAATCGACAAGAAGGTCATTGTGGCGCGCGGCTGGTGCGAGCGCTTGATGGCTGTCATGCGGGCGCTGGACTGGCGCAGCCGCTGGCACGGGTCGTCCACGTTGGTGGGCAGCTCCACCGCCACCAGCCCGAACTCGTTCCCCAGCTGGAAGGCGTTGGCCTTTTCCCGCAGGTTGAAGGTGACGGCGGCCCGCAGCGAACGGCCATCCACCTGCTCGCCGTTGGACGACAGGTAGGCGCGCAGGGCGCCCGAAACGGCGGCCACCCACACATCGTTGAGGGTCACGCCCATGCGCTTGGACAGCGTGCGCACCCGGTCCAGCTCCAGCGGCGGCAGCCAGACCAGCTGCTTTTCGCCGTGCATGGGGGCCTTCAGGCGGGTGCGGGCGTCCGGCCATAGCATCGACAGGCGCGTGACGTGGCCGGCAATCTTGAGCCACGACAGGGCGCGTGCCAGGTTGAAGCAGACGGCGTTGCCGGCCACCGAGGCGCGGTGCGGATGGCCCACGGGCGAGGGCGTGCGGCCGTGCAGGCCGTTGTCATCCGTCAGGTGGTTGAGCACATGGACCAGCCCCAGGCCGTCCGTGATGCAGTGGTGGACCCGGAACACGATGGCGTGCCCGCCGTTGACGCGGTCCAGCACCGTCATATGCCACATGGGCCGGTCCGTCTGCAGCGGCAGGTGGGCGATGCGGGTCAGGTGGCCTTGCAGTTCGGCGCGGCTCACTTCCTCCACCATGCGCTCGTGCTTGATGTGGTCGAGGATGTTGAATTCCTCGTCCTCCACCCAGTGCGCACGGCCCCAGCGGCTGACCACCTTCTGCGTGAAGCGCGGGTAGTTGGGCAGGCGGTGGGCGATGGTCGAGACCAGCCGTTCCATGTCCACCTCGCCCTCGAACAGCAGTATGCTGTTGATGACCATCAGGTTCTGGTTGGTGTCCATGCGATGCCAGGCGTAGTCGCGCCGGGTCATGCGCGAGCGCGGCGCGCCGGCCGGACGGGCCGGTTCGGCGCTCGGCTGCTGCGCCTGCTCCGGCTCCTGTGGCGCTTGCGCGCGCGATGCGGAAGTGTGGTTCATGTGCTGCTGTCTCCTCTTGCCGCGCCGTTGTAGTTGTAGTGGCGTCGGCCTGTTATCGATGCATTGCAGTGCTGGCGACCCTTGCTAGCTGCCGACGCTGGCCTCCTGGCGTGTGGCGGCCGGCGTCGCGATCGACATGCCCGACGCGGCGGGGGCCGGCGCTGCCGCCGCTGCCGCCGCCTTGGATACGCCCCGGGGCCGCAGCGCGTAGCGGTTCAAGCCGCCCATGTGGACGCGGCACAGGTAGTCGGGCCAGTCGATCTGGGCCGGGTCGACCGGGAAGCGGGCCGCATCCTCGGCGCTGAAGCGGCGCGCCAAGGCCATCAGCCGGTTGTTGTGGAAGCGGTAGCGCGGCGCCGTGTAGAACGAGAACGTCACGGCCAGGGTCTGGGTGGTGCGCAGCGCTTCCAGCGCCGGCGATTCGCCCGCCCCCAGCAGGCGGCGCACGCCGTTCCACGCGCCCGTACCGGCGCGCATGGCGCGCAGCATCAGCAGGAACACGGGGCGGCTCACGACGCGGAAGTCGCTTTTGGGCGCATGGTAGAACAGGCGCTCGTACTGGCGCCAGTTGCGCTTGGCCTCGGTCTGGAACAGGTCGATCACCTTGCCCAGCTTGATCGGGTTGCCCGAACCGGTGCAGGCCTGGTAGATGCGGCGCGCCGGCGCTTCGGTCAACGCTTCGGCGCTGGCCAGCAGGATGCTGTTGGCCACCAGGTCGGCCGGCACGATGTCGATCACCTCGTCCGGGCGGGCCGGGAAGAAGCTGGTCTTGCCGCGCGCGTAGGCCAGGATGATGGCGTCGGCCACCTTGACCCCTTCGATCCAGCCCGGCACCGGTTCCTGCAAGGTGCTCTCGATGATGGAAGGGCGCACAATGGTCAGCGCGCGGCCCTGCATGGCGCGCATGGCCAGCTGTTCACCCATCCACTTGGTGAAGGTGTAGGTGTCGTTCCAGCCGTGGTAGTTGGCCTCCGCGATGCCCAGTTCCGTCAGCCGCACGGCCAGCTGGTCCGGGTCGTCCACTTCGCCCTTGACCTGGTCGATGCGGTGCTGCAGGTACTCGAGCAGGTTGGACAGCTCGTAATAGCCGTCCGCGTGGCGGGCGATGCTGGCGCGGGCCGGCCGCACGATCTCTTCCTGCATGGCGCCGCGCTGGTAGCCGTTCACGTAGCAGGTCGATACCTGGATCAGTGGGGCGTTGGCGGCGCGCGCCAGCGTGGCCAGGTTGGCGATGGAGAGGGCGTTGATGGCCAGCGCCTGGTCCAGCGCTTCGCGGAAGTTGACGCTGGCGGCGGCGTTGATCACCAGGTCGACGCGGCGGGTGAGGGCGTAGAACTGGCCCGGATCGAGGCCAAAGCTGGGCTCGGTCACTTCGCCCGTCACGCATTCGACCTTCTCGGCCAGGAAGCGCGCCAGATACTCGGGGCGTTCGGCGCGCAGCTTGTCGAACACGGAGGAGGCGGCGATCTCGCGCTCGAAGCGGGTGCGCGCCGTCATGCCGTTGCGCCCGCCCCGTATCAGCAGGATCACGCCGGCCACGTCGGGCACGGCGCGTATCAGTTTTTCCAGCACCACCTTGGCCAGAAAACCGGTGGTACCCGTAATGAAAACCCGCTTGCCGGCCAGCGCCGGCCCGACTCCGAGGGCGGGGCCGGCGTTCAAAACACTGTTCATAGGCTTCTCAGTCTTTCTCTGTCTGCAACCATCGATCGATACGGCCGGGATCTGCTCGCAGCCGTGTAGTTGTTGTTACGGCTTGCCGCGCCGTCGAGGTTTGCTCCACATTCTTTGTGAGAAGTTTGCTGCGCCGCGCGGAAGGCGGTGGCCGGCCCGCGCGCTTGCCCGGAGAAAACGTATCAATACTGCAATAGACTCCGGTTCCGATCTTAATGCGAATCGATGGCGCGGCAGGTCACTTTGCCTAGTCCCGGCGAGCCAAACGCATGGCGCGGCGAGTCACGCGCAGGGCGCTTGCGGGGCGTCAGGGCGTCGCGGCGCCGGGCGGCGGACGGGACGATTTGTGTTGCGTTTTAGCTATATTGTTGTCACATTCGCACAGTTAAAGCCTGCCATAGAGCAAGACCGGCGGAACTTTTGTCCGGGACGGCATGCTTTTCGTCTATGATGCAAGTCAGTTATTTCACACAAAACAAGCACTTCGCGGTCTGGCGGGATGTGGGCCGAAGCGCGCAGCCTTGTCGACCGCATGCCCAGAACCGTGATAATCGAGCAAGCCGAATTGACCTCTGCGCCGGGCCTCGCGCCGCGCCCGCTTGCAGCGGCCGGTGCTACCTTGTTCGGCGGGCTGGCGCTGCTGCTGGTGCTGGTCTGGCTCAGTCCATGGACGGAACCGCTCAAGCAAAGCGAATTGCTGTTCTCCGTCGCCAGCCATACCATTTCCGAACTGTTCGCCGTGGTGGTGGCGATCCTCATTTTTGCCGTGTCGTGGAACGCCTATCAGCGCGAGCGGCCCGGCAATATCATGATCCTGGCCTGCGGCTTCCTGGCCGTGGGCCTGATCGACCTGGGCCACCTGCTGTCGTACAAGGGCATGCCCGATTTCGTCACGCCGGCGTCGCAGCAAAAAAGCATCGCTTTCTGGCTGTGCGCGCGCTATGCGGCGGCGCTCACGCTGCTGGCGGTGGCGCTGCGGCCGTGGACCCGGCTGCGCGGCGACGCGATCCGTTACCTGATGCTGGCCGGCGCCTTGCTGCTGACGGCCGCCGTCTATGGACTGCAGCTGTACGCGCCGCAGCTGTGGCCCGTGATGTTCGTGCCCGGCCAAGGACTGACTGCGGTCAAGCTGGCCGCCGAATACGGCATCGTGGCGTTGCTGCTGGTGCCGCTGGCGCTGTTCTGGCGCGCGCCCGCGCCGGAGGCCGGGCCGCTGCTGCGCGCCACGGCCATCACCATCCTCAGCGAGTTGTGCTTCACCTTGTACGCCAACGTCAACGACGTCTACAGCCTGCTGGGCCACCTGTACAAGGTGATCGCGTATGGCTACATCTACCAGGCCGTATTCGTGTCGAGCGTGCGCGAACCGTTCCTGCGCCTGTCGGCAGCCTTGCGCCAGCAGCGCGTGGCCGAGGACAGGCTGCAGTTCCTGGCCTATCACGACCCGCTGACGGAGCTGCCCAACCGGCTCATGGCGCGCACCAGCTTCCGCGACGCGGTGGCCCGCCAGGGGGGCGGGCGGGTGGCGCTGGTGTTCATCGACCTCGATAACTTCAAGCAGATCAACGACAGCCTGGGCCACCTGCAGGGCGACCTGGTGCTGCAGGAAATGGCGTCGCGCCTGCGCGCGCTGGCGCCGCCTGGCGCCATCGTCAGCCGCCAGGGCGGCGACGAGTTCCTGCTGGTGTGGGACGGTCCGCGCGACGCCGCCGCGCTGGCGCCCGTGCTGGAACAGCTGCTGGAGCGGCTGCAGCAGCCGATGCTGCTGGCCGGGCAGGAGATGGCCACCACCGTCTCGGCCGGGATCGCGCTGTCGCCCGACGACGGCGCCGACTTCGACGTGCTGCTGCAAAAAGCCGATACGGCCATGTACCACGCCAAGCACCAGGGCCGCAATACCTGGTGCTGTTTCGCGCCCGAGATGCTGTCGGACGCGGCCGAGCGGCTCGATATCCGCAACGGCCTGGCGCAGGCGCTGCAACGCGATGAGCTGCAGCTGTACTACCAGCCCCAGTTCGACCTGGCCAGCGGCCGCATGATCGGACTGGAAGCGTTGATACGCTGGCAGCGGCCCGGTCACGGCCTGGTGTCGCCGGCCCGCTTCATCCCGGTGGCCGAGGAGTGCGGCCTGATCGTGCCGATCGGGGCCTGGGTGCTGCGTACGGCGTGCCGCCAGATGGCCAGGTGGCGCGAGGCCGGGGCGCAGGATCTGGTGGTGGCCGTCAACCTGTCGGCGCTGCAGTTCGGGCGAGGCGACCTGGAACAGGCCGTGCGCGACGCGCTGGAGCAGGCCTCGCTGCCGGCCGCCTGGCTGGAACTGGAACTGACGGAATCGATCCTGCTGCACAATCCCGAGCAGGTGCTGGCCGTGGTGCAGCGCCTGCGCAAGCTGGGCGTGAGCCTGTCGGTGGACGATTTCGGTACCGGCTATTCCAGCCTGGCCTACCTCAAGCAGTTCGCCGTCGACAAGCTCAAGATCGACCAGTCCTTCGTGCGCGCCATCGATGCCCAGCCGGACGACACGGCCATCGTGCGCGCCATCGTCCAGATGGCCCACAGCCTGGGTTTGAAGACCATCGCCGAGGGCGTGGAAAACCCCGCCGTGCTGGAACTGCTGCGCAAACTGGGCTGCGACGAGGCGCAGGGCTATCACTACGCCCGTCCGCTGCCGGCCGGCGAGGTGCTGCCGTTTATCTTCGCCAGCCGCGCGCCGGTGGCTTGAAGCTGGCCCCGTTCAGGGAATGATGCCCAGCTTGCGCGCGATGGCCACGGCCTGCGTGCGGCTCTGGGCCTGCAGCTTGGCGTTGATGTTGCGCAGGTGGGTGCGCACGGTGCTGTCGGACACGAACAGTTTTTCGGCCAGCGCGCTGTTCGAATAGCCGTCCGCCAGCAGGGCCAGGATGCGGGTTTCCTTCTGCGTCAGCGGTTCGGCCAGGGCCGCGCCGGCGGCCGCTTCCGGCGCCGTTTCCGCTTCGGCCGGCGGGAAAGCCTGGGTCAGCCGCAGCAGGTAGTCGCTGAACAGGGGATCGGGCCGGGCCGCCGCGTCGCTGCGCAACGCGTCCTGCAGGCGGCGCGCCAGCAGGCCCGCCACCGGGCCTTCGTCCACGATCAGGCGCAAAAAACCTTCGCCGCTGGCTTCGCGCAGCGCCTGCTGCATGGCCGCCTGCGCCGCGCGGGCCTGGCCCGCATGGTGCAGGGCGATGGCGCGCAAGACCTGCAGCTTGAGCTGGCGCCGCACGCGGCCTTCGGCCTCCGCTTCCGCCAGCGCCGCCTCAATCTGTTCCAGTGCCGGGCCGGATGGGCCGAAGTGGGCTTCCCACCGCAGCCGCCCCAGGTCGAAGTGTTCGACGTCGTGCGCCAGCAGGCGCAGCGCCCGCACGCGGGTCCACACGGCCTTGTCGTTGGCCCGTTCCAGTTCCTCGCGGGCCGCGTTGCGGTTGCCCTGGAATAGCAGCATGCGCGCCCGTTCCAGCTTGGCGCTGGCCACCACGCGCGGCAACTGGCGCTGGTAGCCCGTGTATTCCAGTTCGCTCAGATACTGCAGCATCATGTCGATGTCGCCGCGGGTAAAGGCGATGCGCGCCAGCCGGGTGTAACCGATGATCATATGGTCGGCCAGGGCCACGTCCTTGGCCAGCGGCACGTAGACGTTGAACAGGTGGCCGGCCGCCTGCAGATCGTTGGCCTCGTACAGCACGTCCGCGTACAGCACGCCGGCGAAGGCGTTGCCGTGGGTATGGGTGTAGGACGGCGCGTGGGTGGTATTGACGGCCAGGCGGAAGCGGGCACTGGCCTGGCGCAAACGGCCCCCTTCCAGGTCCAGGATGCCTTCGATCGACTCCGAATACATGCGGTTGAAGATGCCGGCGCCGTCGCCCTGCTTGCGGCGGGCCGCGTCCAGCATCTGGTGCGACTGCTGGTACTGGCCCAGCGAGCAGAGGATCAGCGCCATGCCGTTGATGAGCATACTTTCCGCGAACGGCTTGCTGAGCGGGAGCTGGGCCAGCGCGTCCATGCCGGCCGCGCAGGCTTCCTCGATGCGGTCCATCATGGTCAGCAGCGACGGGCGCAGGGCCAGCAGGTGGGCCCGCACGTCGGGATCGGACGAATCGATGCAGCCCGACGCTTCCAGCACGGCCATCGCTTCACGCGGGCCGCGGCTCAGGGCCAGCGCCCACGTCTTGACCACTTCCAGCATGGGCGCCTGGGCCAGCGCGGCGGCGGGGATGGCGCCGAACCAGCGCGTGAGCAGATGCATGCGGCCTTCTTCCAGCAGCGCCTCGGCGTGCAGCTGCAGCAGCCGCAGCGCTGGTTCCAGGTTGCCGCCGTCGAGCGCGTGGTCGATGGCCGGCACGGTGCTGCCCTGGGCCTGGTACCAGTCGGACGCGGCGCGGTGCAGGCGCTGCTCCTCGCCCGGCATGGTCAGGCGCAGCTGCTGGCGCAGGAAGCCGGCGAACAGGCTGTGATAGCGGTAGGTGCCCGGCTCGCCCTCGATGGGCTGGATGAACAGGTTGGCCCGCTCCAGCGCGGCCAGCAGCTGGGCGCTGTCGTCCCGGCCCAGCAGGGCGTCGCACAGCGAGGCGTTCAGGTGGCGCAGGATGGAGGTGCGCAGCAGGAAGTCGCGCACCGCCTCGCTCTGGCGGGCCAGCACGTCGTCGGCCAGGTAGTCGGCCACGGCGTCGTTGGAGCCGGAAAAGCGGGCGATGAAGTCGGCCCGGCCTTCCTGCCGCTCCAGCGCCATCGAGGCCAGCCACAGGGCGGCGGCCCAGCCTTCCGTCTTGCGGTACAGCGTGGCCAGTTCCGCCTCGCCCAGCGCGATGTGGCGCTGGCCGGTGATGAATTCGGTCGCTTCGTCGGCCGAGAAGCGCAGCTGGGTGGTGTCGATTTCCAGCAGCTGGCCCCGCGCGCGCAGGCGGCCCAGGCCCAGGTCGGGCCGGCTGCGGGCGCCGATCACGAGCTGGCCGCGGCGCGGCAGGTTGGCGACCAGTTCGCGCACCAGGTCCAGCACGGTGGGGTCGGTCACGTGCTCGAAATCGTCGAAGAACAGGGCGAACGGGCTGGGATGGGCCGCCAGCCGTTCCATGATGTCGAGCGCGCCGTCGCCGGCGCCGGCCTGTTCGCCGTGCAGCTGGGCGACGGCCGCGCCCAGGCAGGCCAGGAAGCGGGCCGGGTCGTTGTCGCTGCGATCCAGCGTGAGCCAGATGGTTTCGATGCCGTCGGCCTCGAATTGCGCCCGGCACTGCAGCATGGTGGTAGTCTTGCCGAATCCGGCCGGCGCCCGCACCAGCACCAGCCGCACCGACTGGGCCGCGCAGACGGCGTCGCGCACGGCCTTGCGCATCACTTGCGCGGCCGGGGCGGAGGGCGGATTGAGCTTGGCGGCGAGCCGGTTGGGCGCGACGCTGGACGACTGGTTCATAGGGACGGGGCGGGCCGGAGCCGGTTGCGGGAGCCGCAATCTTACCGTTTTACGGGGCGCGAGCGCAATTCGTCGCTTCCGACGATGTGGGCGCGGCCATGCCTTGCCTACAATAGTTGCATACTCAACTAATCTGGAGCCCCTGTCCCATGATCCCACGCACCCTGTACAACCAAGAGCACGAAATGTTCCGCGACGCCGCCCGCCGCTTCATCGAAGGCGAGATCGTGCCGCACCACGCCCGCTGGGAAGAGCAGGGCCACGTGGACCGCGAAGTGTGGAACAAGGCCGGCGAATCGGGCCTGCTGTGCACCAGCATGCCCGAGCAGTACGGCGGCGCGGGCGTGGACATCCTCTACAGCGCCGTCTACATGGAAGAGCAGGCGCGCGTGGGTGCCACCGGCGTGGGCTTCTTCCTGCACTCGGAAATCGTGGCGCCTTACATCCTGCACCACGGCAGCGACTACCTGAAATCGACCTACCTGCCCAAGATGGCCACCGGCGAGATGGTGGGCGCGATTGCCATGACGGAGCCGGGCGCCGGCTCCGACCTGCAGGGCATCAAGACCACGGCCGTGCGCGACGGCGACGACTACGTCATCAACGGCTCCAAGACCTTCATCACCAACGGCTGGCTGAGCGACCTGGTGATCGTGGTGGCCAAGACCGATCCGGCGGCCGGCTCCAAGGGCATCAGCCTGTTCGTGGTCGATACCACCATGCCCGGCTTCAGCAAGGGCAAGCGCCTGCACAAGATGGGCATGAGCGCGCAGGATACCTCCGAGCTGTTCTTCGACAACGTGCGCGTCCCGGCCCGCAACCTGCTGGGCGAGGAAGGCCGCGGCTTCTACTACCTGATGAAGGAACTGCCGTGGGAACGCCTGCAGATCGCCGTCACCGGCATCGCCGCCGCCCAGGCCGCGCTGGACTGGACCATCGCCTACACCAAGGAGCGCAAGGCCTTCGGCAAGAGCATCGGCGACTTCCAGACCGTGGCCCACAAGCTGGCCGAGATGAAGACGGAAATCGCCGTCGGCCAGGTGTTCGTGGACCGTTGCCTGGAGCTGATGGCGGCCGGCAAACTGGACGCGGAAACGGCTTCCATGGCCAAGTACAACATCTCCGACCTGCAGTTCAGCGTGATGGACCGCTGCGTGCAGCTGTTCGGCGGCTACGGCTACATGCATGAATACCCGATCGCCCGCGCCTGGGCCGACGCGCGCGTGCAGCGCATCTACGGCGGCACCAACGAGATCATGAAAGAATTGATCAGCCGCACCATCTAACCGCAAGGAACGACGACATGGAAGCATACATCTACGACGCCGTGCGCACGCCGCGCGGCAAGGGCAAGAAGGACGGCTCGCTGCACGGCACCACGCCGGTGGAACTGGCGGCAACGGCGCTGCGCGCGCTGCGCGACCGCAATGAGCTCGACACGGCCAAGGTGGACGACGTGATCCTGGGTTGCGTCACCCCGGTGGGCGAGCAGGGCGCCTGCATCGGCCGCGTGGCCACGCTGGCCGCCGGTTACGACCAGAGCGTGTCGGGCGTGCAGGTCAACCGCTTCTGCGCCTCCGGCCTGGAGGCGTGCAATATGGCGGCCGCGCTGGTCATGTCCGGCCAGGCCGACATGGCGGTCGGCGGCGGCGTGGAGGCCATGTCGCGCGTGCCGATGGGCGCCGACGGCGGCGCCTGGGCCGTGGATCCGCGCTGCGCCATGCCCGGCTACTTTGTCCCGCAAGGCATTTCGGCCGACGTGATCGCCACGCTGTGGGGCTATTCCCGCACCGATGTCGACGCCTACGCCGTGGAAAGCCACCGCCGCGCCCAGCGCGCCGTGGACGCGGGCTGGTTCGCCGGCTCCATCGCGCCCGTGCGCGACATCAACGGCCTGCTGGTGCTGGACCGCGACGAGACCATCCGTCCCCAGACCAGCATCGAATCGCTGGCCGCGCTCAAGCCCTCGTTCGCCGACATGGGCGAGAAGTTCGGCTTCGACTCCGTGATCCGCCAGCGCTATCCTGAAATGGACCGCATCAACCACATCCACCACGCCGGCAACAGCTCGGGCATCGTGGACGGCGCCGCCGCCGTGCTGTTCGGCAGCGCCGAAGCGGGCGCCCGTTCCGGCCTCAAGCCGCGCGCCCGCATCCGCTCGTTCGCCACCATCGGCTCCGAGCCGTCCATCATGCTGACCGGCCCGAGCTACGCGGCTGAAAAGGCGCTCAAGCGCGCCGGCATGCAGGCCTCCGACATCGACCTGTTCGAGCTCAATGAGGCGTTTGCCGCCGTGGTGCTGCGTTTCATGCAGGTGCTGAACGTGCCGCACGACCGCATCAACGTCAACGGCGGCGCCATCGCCATGGGCCATCCGCTGGGCGCGACGGGCGCCATGATCCTGGGGATCTTGCTCGACGAGCTGGAACGGCGCGACCTCAACACCGGCCTGGCGACCCTGTGCGTGGGCGCGGGCATGGGCATCGCCACCATCATTGAACGGATTTAAGGAGAGCGGCATGATTGATTTTGAACTCGACGCCCAAGGCATCGCGACGCTGAGCTGGAACATGCCAGGCCGCAGCCAGAACGTCATCAACGGCGAAAGCTGCGAGGCGCTGTTTGCCGCCATCGAACGGGCGGTGAGCGATCCGGCCGTCAAGGCCATCCTGATGACGTCGGCCAAAGCCGATTTCATCGCCGGCGGCGACCTGGAATGGCTGCAGTCGGCCGATTCGGCCGCCGAACTGTTTGCCCGCACCACGGCCCTGCACAAGGCGCTGCGCCGGCTGGAGAGCTGCGGCAAGCCGGTGGCCATGGCGCTGCCCGGCACCACGCTGGGCGGCGGGCTGGAAGTGGCCCTGTGCGGCCACTACCGCGTGGCGGCCGACAAGCCGTCGGCCCGTTTCGGCCTGCCGGAAGTGACGCTGGGCCTGCTGCCGGGCGGCGGCGGCACCCAGCGCCTGCCGCGCCTGATCGGCGTGCAGAACGCGCTGCCCCTGCTGCTGGAAGGGAAGCGGCTGAAGGCGGCCGACGCCCTCAAGCTGGGCATCCTGAACGCCGTGGTGGCGGCAGGGACGGAAGTGCAGGCGGCCCGCGACTGGCTGCTGGCGCAGACCGGTCCCGTGCAGCAGCCATGGGACGTGAAAGGCTACAAGATCCCCGGCGGCGCCATCGGCAGCCCGGCCGTGCAACAGCTCATCATGGCCGCCAACGCCATGTTGCGCGCCAAGACCTACGGTAACTATCCGGCGCCGGAGCACATCCTGTCCTGCGTCTACGAAGGCTTGATCACCGACCTCGATACGGGCCTGAAGACGGAGGCGCGCTACTTCGTGCATGCCGTCCTGAGCCCGCAGGCCAAGAACATGATACGCAGTCTGTTCTTCGGCATGAACGAGGCCAACAAGCTGGCCGCCCGTCCGGCCGATGTGCCCAAGCAGCGCTACAGCCGCGTGGGCATCCTGGGCGCGGGCATGATGGGCGCCGGCATCGCCTACGTGACGGCCAAGGCGGGCATCACCGCCATCCTGCTCGACACCACGCAGGAAGCGGCGGAGCGGGGCAAGGACTACAGCCGCAAGCTGCTGGAGAAGCAGGCCGCGCGCGGCCAGATCACACCGGAAAAGGCGGCGGCGCTGCTGGAACGCATCGTGCCCACCACCGATTACGCGGCGCTGGACGGCGCCGAGATGGTGATCGAAGCCGTATTTGAGGACCGCGGCATCAAGGCCGATGTGACCCGCAAGAGCGAGGCCGTGCTGGCGCCGGACGCCATCTTCGCCTCCAACACGTCGACCCTGCCGATCACCGGCCTGGCCGAAGCGAGCGCCCGTCCGGCCAACTTCATCGGCCTGCATTTCTTCTCGCCGGTGGACAAGATGCCGCTGGTGGAAGTCATCCTCGGCAAGGAAACGAGCGACGCCACGCTGGCCCGCTCGCTGGACTACATCGCCGCCGTCGGCATGACGCCCATTGTGGTCAACGATGCGCGCGGTTTCTACACCAGCCGCGTGTTCTCGACCTACGTGATGGAAGGCCTGCAGATGCTGAAGGAGGGCGTGCGCCCGGCCCTGATCGAGAACGCCGGCCTGCAGGCGGGCATGCCCGTCGGCCCGCTGGCGCTGACGGACGAAGTGTCGGCCGAACTGCTGGTCAAGATCGAAAAACAGACCGCGTCCGACCTGGGCGACGCCTACCGCCCCCGTCCCGGCCTGGAGGTGGCGCAGCGCATCGTCGCGCTGGGCCGCATCGGCAAGAAGGCGGGCCAGGGCTTCTACGACTATCCGGAAGGCGGCAAGAAGGCCTTGTGGCAGGGACTGGCGGAGCTGTTCCCGCCGGCCGCGCAGCAACCTGACGTGAACGTGCTGGTGCAGCGCCTGATTGCCGTGCAGTCGGTGGAGACGGTGCGCTGCATGGAGGAGGGCGTGCTGACGACGGCGCGCGACGCCGACATCGGCGCCATCCTGGGCTGGGGCTTCCCGCCGTTCCGGGGCGGCACCATCGGCCATATCCAAAGTACCGGCATCGCGACCTTCATCGGCCAGTGCGAGGCGCTGGCGCAGCAATACGGCGAGCGCTTCCAGCCGCCGGCGCTGCTGAAGACGATGGCCGACAGCGGACGTACCTTCTACAGCCGCTAACGCTCGATCCGCGGCCCCGTCACGGGCCTGCCGACACCCTTGCGGGGCCGCCTTTGCGCGGCCCCGTGTTGTTTTCGCATCAATCCTTTTGATGGTGGACGACAAATCTAGACACACTGTCTAATCGTGTGTACTATCGTTCGCAGATGGTGCCGCATGGCGCCGCAACTGCCTTTGCGAGGAGTGCCCTGTCAATGAACAAAGCTATCGTGACCTGCAGCCTGACCGGCGTGCTGACCGATCCCAAGCAGCACCCCGTGCCCGTAACGGCCGACGAAATGGCGCGTTCCGCACGCGACGCCTACAACGCCGGCGCCTCCATCATGCATGTCCACTTCCGTAACCAGCAGCCGGGCAAGGGCCATCTGCCCACCTGGGACCCGGACGTGGTCGAGCACATCGCGCAGGCCATCCGCGAGGCCTGCCCCGGCGTGATCCTCAATTTCTCCACCGGCGTGGTGGGGCGCGACATCGCCGGCCCCGTGGCCTGCCTGGAGCGCTGCAAGCCCGAGATGGCCGCCATGAACGCGGGCAGCCTCAATTATCTGAAAACCACCTCGGCCGGCGCCTGGGCCTGGCCGCCCATGTTGTTCGATAACCCGGTCGAAAAAATCGCCGCCTTCCTGGACGTGATGCACGCGAACGGCGTGGTGCCGGAATGCGAATGCTTCGACGTGGGCATCCTGCGCTCCATTTCCATGCTGCGCGCGGCCGGCTTGCTGCGCGATCCGCTGCACGTGTCGCTGGTGATGGGCGTGGCTTCCGGCATGCCGGCCGACGCCGACCTGCTGCAAGTGCTGATGAAGTACATCCCGAGCGGCGCGCAGTGGCAGGGCATCGTCATCGGACGCGAGGAAGTGTGGCCGCTGCACCGCCGCATCGCCGAATTGGGCGGGCATTTACGCACCGGCCTTGAAGACACGTTTTACCTGCCCGACGGCGCCAAGGCTGGCGGCAACGGCCAGCTGATCGAAGCGCTGGTGGCCACGGCGCGCGCCGTGGGCCGCGAAATTGCCACCCCGGCCGAAGCGCGCGCCATGCTGGCCGCCCACTAATCCCACGTCCCTACACGAGGAATCGTCATGAGCCTGAAAGGAAAGACCCTGTTCATCACCGGCGCCTCGCGCGGCATCGGCCTGGCGCTGGCGCTGCGCGCCGCGCGCGATGGCGCCAACGTGGCGGTGGTGGCCAAGACCACGGAACCCCATCCCACGCTGCCCGGTACGATCTACACGGCAGCCGAGGAAATCGAACAAGCAGGCGGACGCGCGCTGGCCATTGCGTGCGATATCCGCGACGAAGAACAGATAGCCACCGCCGTAGAACAGACGGTGGACCGCTTCGGCGGTATCGATATCTGTGTGAATAACGCGTCGGCCATCAGCCTGGCGCGTACGCTGGCGCTTGACCCCAAGCGCTATGATTTGATGCATGACATCAATGCGCGCGGCACCTACATGGTCAGCCGCGCGTGCGTGCCCTTTTTGCGCGAGTCGGACAATCCCCATGTGCTCAACATGTCGCCCCCGCTCAACCTGGTGCCCGCCTGGTTCGCCCCGTTTCCCGCCTACGCCATGGCCAAGTACGCGATGAGCATGTACGCGATGGCGATGGCCGAGGAGTTCCGCGAGGACGGCATCGCCTTCAATACGCTGTGGCCGCGCACCATGATCTTTACGGCGGCGGTGCGCAACCTGCTGTCGCCTTCCGGCGCGGCGCGCAGCCGCAAGCCCGAGATCATGGCCGACGCGGCCTGGCACATCCTGACCCAGCCGGCGCGCAGCGTCACGGGCCGGCACTTCATGGACGACGAAGTGCTGATCGCCCATGGCGTGACGGACCTGCGCCCCTACCGCGCGATGGAGGGCAGCGACAGCCTGCAGGCCGACCTGTTCGTGCCCGAGGACTGGACGCCGCCGGCCGGCATCCTGGTCTGACCGTATCGCCACTATTCCACTCATTTTCAAATCCGAGGAGCCGTCCCATGTTTGATAGCAGAGAACACGCCGACTTGCGCCAGAGCGTCGCCAAGTTCGTCGACCAGGAAATCAACTCCCACGTCAGCGAGTGGGAAGCGGCCAAGATATTCCCCGCCCGTGAACTGTTCAGGAAGCTGGGCGCCCTGGGCCTGCTGGGCATCACCAAGCCGGTGGAATTTGGCGGCATGGGGCTGGACTACAGCTATGCCATCGCCTTTGCCGAGGAACTGGGCCGCATCGACTGCGGCGGTGTGCCGATGGCGATCGGCGTGCAGACCGACATGGCCACGCCGGCCCTGGCCCGCTTTGGCTCGGACGAGCTGCGGCGCGAGTTCCTGGCGCCGTCCATCGCGGGTGAGCTGGTGGCGTCCATCGGCGTGAGCGAACCGGGCGCCGGTTCGGACGTGTCGGGCGTGAAGACGACGGCCCGCAAGGATGGCGGCGACTACATCATCAACGGCACCAAGATGTGGATCACCAATGGCATGCAGTCGGACTGGATCTGCCTGCTGGCCAATACGTCGGACGGCGCGCCGCACAAGAACAAGTCGCTGATCGTGGTGCCCATGAACACGCCGGGCGTGCAGCGGGCCAAGAAGATCGACAAGCTGGGCATGTGGTCGTCCGACACGGCGCAGCTGTTTTTCGACGAGGTGCGCGTGCCGCAGCGCTACCTGATCGGCCAGGAAGGCGCCGGTTTCCAGATGCAGATGCAGCAGTTCCAGGAAGAGCGCATGTTCGGCGCCGCCATGTGCGTCAAGGGCCTGGAAAAGCTGGTGCAGACCACCATCGAATACACCCGCGAGCGCAAGGCCTTCGGCGCCGCGCTGCTCGACAACCAGGTGATCCACTTCCGCCTGGGCGAGCTGCAAACGGAGATCGAGGCGTTGCGGGCCCTGATCTACCGCACCGGCACGCTGTACCACGCCAACCCGGACAGCCTGGAAGTGGTCAAGCTGGCTTCCATGTGCAAGCTGAAGGCCGGCCGCCTGTCGCGCGAAGTGACGGATGCCTGCCTGCAGTACTGGGGCGGCATGGGCTATACGTGGGAATCGCTGCCGGCGCGCCTGTACCGCGATTATCGCCTGACCTCCATCGGCGGCGGCGCGGACGAAGTCATGCTGGGCATTATCGCCAAGCTGATGGGCACCTTGCCGGGCAAGCGCGGAGCCTGACATGGCCATCATCGAATCGCAGCTCGACACGCAGTCGGAGAGCTACGCGCGCCAGCGCGAGGACATGCTGGCGGCGCTGGCCGAAGTACGCGCCGTGGAGGACATGGTACGCGCCACCGAGGCGGCGCGCCAGCCGCAGTTCCACCAGCGCGGCCAGCTGACGCCGCGCGAGCGCATCAACCTGATGCTCGACCGCGGTTCGCCCTTCCTGGAAATCGCCTCGCTGGCGGGCTTCCGCCAGCACGACGACAAGGACGGCTCGCTTGCCGGCGGCAATACCATCTGCGGCATCGGTTATGTGGGCGGGGCGCGGGTGATGCTGTCGGCATCGAACAGCGCCATCAAAGGCGGCACCGTGACGCCGTGGGGCATGCGCAAGACGCTGCGGATGCAGGAGATCGCGCTGGAGCAGAAGCTGCCGCTGGTTTCGATGATCGAATCGGGTGGCGCCAACCTGATGTACCAGGCTGAGATATTCACGGACGGCGGGCGCATTTTCGCCAACATGGCCCGCATGTCGGCGGCCGGCATTCCGCAGATCACGGTGGTGCACGGTTCCAGTACGGCTGGCGGCGCCTACATGCCGGGCCTGTCGGACTATGTGGTCATGGTGCGCAAGCGCGCCAAGGTGTTCCTGGCCGGGCCGCCGCTGCTGCTGGCCGCAACGGGCGAAGTGGCCAAGGACGAGGATTTGGGCGGCGCCGAAATGCACTGCCAGGTGGCCGGCACCAGCGAATTCCTGGCCGAGGACGACGCGGACGCGATCCGCATCGCGCGCGACATCGTGCGCAGCCTGGACTGGAACAAGGGGCGGCCCGTCGTGCCGGCGTCGGAAGTGCGCCCACCTCTGTACGATACGGAAGAACTGTGCGGGCTGGTGCCTGTCGATTACCGCAAGCCCTACGATTGCCGCGAGGTGATCGCGCGGCTGGTGGACGGCAGTGACTTCCTCGACTTCAAGAACGAATACGACACCCACACCGTGTGCGGGCGCGCCACCATCCATGGCATGGCGGTCGGCATCATCGGCAACAACGGTCCCATCACGGCGCATGGCGCGGCCAAGGCTGGCCAGTTCATGCAGCTGTGCGACCAGGCGGGCATGCCACTGGTGTTCCTGATGAATACGACCGGCTTCATGGTCGGCAGCGAAAGCGAGCAGGGTGGCATCGTCAAACACGGCTCGAAGATGATACAGGCGGTGGCCAATATCCGCGTGCCGCGCATTACGGTGGTGATAGGTGCTTCGTTCGGCGCGGGCAATTACGGCATGTCCGGGCGCGGCTTCGATCCCGACTTCATTTTCGCCTGGCCCAACGCGCGCACGGCCGTCATGGGCGGCGAGCAGGCTGCCAAGGTGCTGTCCATCGTCACCCGCGATAAGTGGCTGAAGGAAGGGCGGGCAGTATCGGAGGCCGAGGAGGCGCAGCTGGCCAAGATGGAGATGGGCGTGGTGCGCCAGTTCGAGGCCGAGTCGCACAGCCTGGCCGGCACGGCGCGGCTGTACGACGATGGCTTGATCGATCCGCGCGACACGCGCCGGGTGCTCGCCTACACGCTCTCCATCTGCCGCGAGGCTGAGCAGCGTCCGCTGCAGGCCAGCAGTTTTGGCGTGGCCCGTTTCTAGGAGCAATCCGTGCAAAATCAAGATATGCCCGTGCTGCTGGTTCGCCGCGAAGGGGCTGTGCTGCACCTGACGATCAACCGTCCGGAGGCGCGTAATGCCATGAACGCGCGATTGCTGGAAGAACTGATTGCCGCCTTTGAGGCCGTTGCCGCCTGCGGCGAGGTGCGGGCCGTGGTGCTGCGCGGGAGCGGCGGCAATTTCTGCGCCGGCGGCGACGTGAAGGATTTCGCCCGCATCCGCCGACAGGAAGCACCTCCGGGAACGGATCCGGTGGCCGCCTTCAACCGCCGTTTTGGCACGCTGCTGGAGCTGGCGAATGGCGTGCCGCAGGCCGTCATTGTCGCCGCCGAGGGTGCGGTGCTGGGTGGTGGCTTCGGCCTGGCCTGCGTGGCCGATGTGACGATCGCCCGCAACGACGCCAGTTTCGGCATGCCGGAAACGAGCCTGGGCGTGATTCCGGCGCAGATCGCGCCGTTTGTCGTGCAGCGTATCGGCCTGTCGCAGGCGCGCCGGCTGGGCGTGTGCGGCGGGCGCTTCGATGGTGCGGAGGCTTGTCGTCTGGGGCTGGCGCACTACGTCGAGGATAGCGAGGCGGCGCTTGATGCCCGCGTGACGGAAGTGCTGGCGCAGGTGATGCGCTGTGCGCCAGGCGCGAACGCCGTCACCAAGCAGATCATGTTGGCCGTCGGCGGCGAACCGCTGGGACAAGTGCTGGACCGGGCGGCCACGCTGTTCTCGGCAGCCTTGTGCGGACCGGAAGCGGCCGAGGGGACGCAGGCGTTCATGGAAAAGCGATTGCCCCAGTGGGCATTGGCCGGCATCGACAATAACGAAGAGACTGGTAAAACACATGTTCGATAAAGTCCTCATTGCCAACCGCGGCGAGATCGCCCTGCGCGTGATCCGCGCCTGCAAGAAGCTTGGCTATGCGACCGTAGCCGTCTATTCCGAGGCGGATCGCGATGCCTTGCACGTCGCGCAGGCCGATGAAGCGGTGGCGATAGGCCCGGCGCCTGCCGCGCAGTCCTATCTGGCGATCGACAAGCTGGTACGGGCGGCGTTGGATACCGGTTGCGGCGCCATCCACCCCGGCTATGGCTTCCTGTCCGAGAGCGCCGCGTTCGCGCGCGCCGTGCAGGAAGCGGGGCTGGTGTTTATCGGCCCCGATCCGGAAGCCATTTCCGCAATGGGCAACAAGAGCAACGCCAAGGCATTGATGCTGGAAGCGGGCGTACCGTGCGTGCCCGGCTACCAGGGCAGCGATCAGGGCGACGCGCACCTGGCCGCCCAGGCGCTGAAGATTGGCCTGCCGGTGATGGTCAAGGCGGCGGCCGGTGGCGGCGGACGCGGCATGCGACTGGTGCATGAGGAGGCGCAACTGGCCGCCGCCATCGCATCGGCACGCAGCGAAGCGGCCAATGCCTTTGGCGATGGCCAACTGCTGATCGAAAAGGCCGTGCTCAATGCGCGCCACGTTGAGATACAGGTGTTCGGCGACCGGCACGGTAATATCGTCCACATCGGCGAGCGCGATTGTTCGGTACAGCGGCGGCATCAGAAGGTGGTGGAGGAATGCCCCAGCCCGGCCGTGGATGACGTGCTGCGCATGCGCATGGGCGCCGCCGCCATCGCCGCCGCCCGCGCGGTGCGCTACGTCGGCGCGGGCACGGTGGAATTCATGCTGGCCGAGGATGGGCAGTTCTATTTCCTGGAGATGAATACGCGGCTGCAGGTAGAGCATCCCGTCACCGAGATCGTCTATGACCTGGACCTGGTCGAGTGGCAGCTGCGTGTGGCGCAGGGAGAAGCTTTGCCGCTGGCGCAGGACATGATACTGGCGCGGCGCAGCGGTTGGGCCATCGAGGTACGTTTGTGCACGGAAGATCCGGCGCGCGGCTTTCTGCCTCAGACGGGGCCTTTGCTGGCGTGGCGTCCGCCGTCCGGGCCGCGGATGCGCGTCGACCATGGCTTGCGCGAGGGCGGCGTTATCGCGCCGAACTACGATTCCATGCAGGCCAAGCTGATCGCGAGCGGCTCCGACCGGGAACAGGCGCGCCGCACGCTGCTGCAGATGCTGGACGGGACGGTGCTGCTGGGTGTGGCGAGCAATCGCGATTTCCTGCGCCAGGTGGTGGCCCATCCGGCATTCGCGTCCGGCCGGTTCTCGACAGGTTTCATTGGCGAGCATTTCCCGGCTGGCCCGCTGGCCGCTGCGCTGGCTGGCGACAGCATGCATCGCGCCCTGGCCGCGTTGCTGTTCTACCGGCAGGATGCCGATGCGCTGGCCCACAGCGCGGGACTGGATACGGAGCTGTTGGAGTGGCAAAGTTCCGCCCCCGCAACGGCGACGGTACGGCTCAAGTGCGGCGACGAGGTCATCGCAAGCAGCGTGCGGCCCTGCGGTGGAGGGCATTACGAGGTGCGGTTGCCGGATGGCGCAGTCATGCTGGAGCTGGAAAGCCTGGCTCCGGAGGTGCGCTATGTCCACGACGGCGTGGCGCAGTCTGCGGACGTGGCCAGGGCCGGCGCCACGTTATGGCTCAGCTGCCGTGGCGCGACGCTGGCGTACGAAGACGTGACGCTGGCGCCAGCTGCCCGCAAAGACGCCGCCAGCGATGGCCGCGTGTTGGCGCCGATGGATGGCAAGATCATATCCGTGCTGGTGGAGGCGGGAAGCGCCGTGGCCAAGGGCCAGCCGCTGGCCGTGCTGGAGGCGATGAAGATGGAGTTTTCCGTGACCAGCCAGACGGACGGCGTGGTCAATGCGCTGGCCTGCCAGGTCGGGCAGCAGGTCAGGGCGCGCCAGTTGCTGATGACGGTGGAATCCAGCCCCGTTGGCGCGCCATCCGCCTGATAGCCAGTCCCTGCGTAGCGCACGCACACGCTGCGCAGGTGTAGCGCACGCAAACGCCGCGCAGGTGTATCGCACGCGTACGTCAGCGCGTGCGCAGGCCGCGTAGCGCAACGGCCATTCAGGCTGCTGGCGCGTACTGTTCTACGGCTTCCAGCACCGCATCGCGCAGCCGGAGGATGACGGGGCTGGGATCGGCCTCGCTGAACAAGAGGTCCAGTCCCACCTTGGGCAGGGCGGGCAGGGCGGCTTCATCCAGCGTCCGCAGCCGGCTGGGCAAGCCCACTTCCGTGCGTACGGTCACGCCCAATCCAGCCGCAACCGCCGCCCATACGCCGCCCAGACTGGGGCTGGTGAAGGCGACGCGCCATGCGATGCCGGCCCGGTCCAGCGCATTGGTGGCTGCCGTGCGCATCATGCAGGGCGCATCGAACAGCACCAGCGGCACCGGCTCCGGGCCTGCGATAAGCGAAAGCGGATCGCTGTCTTGCGCCCCAATCCAGCGCATGGCCGTCTCGCCCACGATTTCCGCGTGGGGCCGGGCCGCGCCCGCGTTCCAGGCCAGCGCCAGATCGAGCCGGCCGGCCGTCACCTGGTCCACCAGCTCCGCGTTGCGCGCCACGCGCGCCTCTATCCTCAGCTTGGGGTGGGCGCGGGCGAAGCGGCCCAGCACCTCGGTCAGTATGTGCTCGCCAAAATCCTCCTGCATGCCCAGCCGGATGCTGCCGGCCAGGTCCACCCCGCGCACGGCCGTTGCCGCCTCGTCGTTCAACTCCAGCAGGCGGCGCGCATAGCCGAGCAATGATTCGCCGGCCGCCGTCGTCGCCATGCCGCGTCCCGCCTTGCGCAGCACGGGAGTGCCCAGCTGCTCCTCCAGTTTCTTGAGCTGGGCGCTGACGGCCGAGGTGGAGCGGCCCAGCCGGTCGGCGGCCTTGGCAAAGCTGCCCAGGTCTACGCCGGTGACAAAGCTGCGCAATATGTCGAGGTCGAAGGTGATTCTACGCATGATCGTCCCGATTTGTGGGATTGTCGGTTTAAATATTCCTGATTTTCTGAACCAAGATAGTGGCGTATCTTGTCCCTGTCAATGCATTTTATGGGAGCCAGGAAGATGACGACGGGGTCTACTGCAGGAAAACAAAGCATGGGCGCCATCGCCCCCAAGCTGGCCGAACTGACCGACAGGGTGCTGTTCGACGACGTCTGGCAGCGTCCCGGCCTGTCGCCACGCGACCGCAGCATGGTGACGGTGGCGGCGCTGGTGGCCATGTACCGCATCGAACAGATCCCGTTTCACCTGAAGCGGGCATTGGAAAATGGCGTGACGCACGACGAGCTGGTGGAACTGATCACCCATCTGGCGTTTTATTCCGGCTGGCCGACGGCAGCATCGGCCATCAACCTGCTGAAGCAAATTAACTGAGGGAGCACATCATGCCTATGAGCCGCATATCGCTATTGAAGGGTAAATCGCCGGAATACCTGCGGGCCGTTTCGGACAGCCTGCATCAGGCGCTGGTGGACACGTTCGGCGTACCGGCGGACGACCGTTTCCAGGTCATCCACCAGCACGAACCATATGAAATGAGCTTTGATCGCCACTACATGGGCGGTCCCCGGTCGGACGACTACATGCTGATCTGCGTGACGGCGGGCCGCGCCCGCAGCGGCGCCGTCAAGCAGGCGTTCTATCAGCGGCTGGTCAGCCTGCTGGCCGAGTCGCCGGGCGTGCGGCCGCAGGATGTCATGGTGGTCATCAGCACCACCCAGGCCGACGACTGGTCGTTCGCCGGCGGCGAGCTGTACGCGCCCGGCGCGGCATGGCAGAACGCGATGGCGGAGGCCCAGCCATGATGGCGATGCAATACAGCTTCGTGCTGCCGGCCGACTACGACATGGAAATCATCCGCCAGCGCATCGCCAGCAAGGGCCACATGCTGGACGAGTTTCCGGGGCTGACGTTCAAGGCCTATCTCAGCGCCGACCGCAATGGCGGCGCGACGGCCGAGAACCTGTATGCGCCGTTCTATTTGTGGCGCGAGCCCGAGGCGATGCATGCCTTCGTCAACGGCCCCGGTTTCGCCGGCGTGGCACAGGCCTTCGGCTGGCCATCGATCAAGACGTGGACGGTGTGGCACAGCTGGCTGGCGGACGATGTGGCGCAGGCGCGGCACGCGCGCCGGATCGTCAAGCCGATCGCGCCATATACGGTGCTGGCGGCATTAAGGGAACAGGAAGAGGCGGCAGCCCAGGCACTGCGCCAGCGCGGCGCGCTGGCGGTGGTGGTCGGGTTTGAACCAGGCAGCTGGTCGCTGGTGCAGTTCTCGCTGTGGCGCAATGGCGTCGAAGACACGCCGCAATCGCACGAGCAGCGTTACGAAGTGGGCCACATGTCGGTGCCGGGTAACCGAGAGCGGTAATACGCAATCCGCGGCAACGAATATCGGGGGAAAATGCCAAATTTCGAAAGTCGTGACGGAAAATGGGGAGAAAATGGGGACGTACCCCTTTTTCTCCCTTTTTCTCCTCCCTTACGGGAAATGGGGACGTACCCCTTTTTCGAATATTGCTCAATTGTCATTTCAGTCTAGCACGCCCGTCGGGCAATGGGGCCAGTGGGGAGTGCCAACATTCCGACACAGGCTCTGCCGCAGTACAACTTTAAGGCTAAGCTCGTGTCGGAATGTTGGCGCTGCCCCCGTTGCACTCGTCGCAAAAAATACGGCGGCGATGTCAAAAACCCATGTTATTCTCATGGCGAGACCACGGGACCGGACCGAAACACCGTCATGGCGAACCATCCTTCCTTCCTTTCTACTTTGGCGGCGCTGGCCTGGCTGCTGACGGGCAGCTGCGCGGCCTGGGCCGCCCCGGCCGCCAGCCTGGCGCTGGCCGAGCAGCCCGTACGCGTGATCCGCGCGGCCGATGTGTACCAGGCCGTCAACGGCACCCCGCTGCAGCAGGACGACATCGTCGAAACAGGCGCCGGCGGGGCGCAGATCGAACTGGACGGCGGTGCCATCGTCGCACTCGGTCCGCAAACAAAGCTTTACCTGACCACGCTGGGAGCCGCATCCAAAGGCACCTTCGAGCTGGCGTTGCTGCAGGGCTGGGTCAAGGTGCAGACGGCCGCCAGCCGCGCCACCGTCGCCGGTGAAGCGTTGCAGGCCAGCGTGGGCGGCGGTGCCGCCGTCGTGTTCAGCCGGCCGGGACGCGACGCCCTGTTTGCCGACTCCGGCGAACAGCTGGCCGCCGCCGTGACAGGGCAGGGCAAGGCCGGCGCCATGCAGAAGGTGGCCGCCGAAAGCTATGTGCAGGCCGATGCCGGCAAGCCCCTGCTCATGCTGCCCCGGGCCGATCCGCGGTTCCTGCACGATATGCCACCCCCATTCCGCGACCGCCTGGCCCCGGTGCCGCAGCCGGCCAAGCCGGTCAAGCCGGCCGCGCAGCGCCAGCGTGCCGTCGATTTCGCCGACGTCGAAGCGTGGCTGCGCTGCGGCCTGGGCGTGCGCAAGCGCTTTGTCGCCCGCTTCCGCGAGCGGCTGCAGGATCCGCAGTTCCGCCGCCAGCTCGATCAGGCACTGGGCCATGGCAGCGAATGGCAACCGGTGCTGCACCCTGTGGTCAAGCGCGTGCCTTCACCGTAGCGCCGGCGCCACACCGTTCATTCCCCTTCTCCCAGGAGCACACATGAAATTGTCCATCGCAAGCAAGTTCAATCTGGTGTTCGTGACTATCTTCGCCGTCGGCTTCGTGGCCGCCGGTTTCATCGCCGACGGACTGCTCAAGCAGAGCGCGCGCGAGGAGACGCTGCAGAACGCCCGCTTGCTGCTTGAGGCGGCCAAGAGCGTGCGCGGCTACACGGCCGGCCAGATCGCGCCGCTGCTGGCCAACCAGATGAAATACGAGTTCCATCCGCAGTCGGTGCCCTCGTATTCCGCGGTGGAGAACATGAACGTGATCCTCAAGGCCTATCCCGATTTCTCCTACAAGGAGGCGACGCTGAACCCGACCAATCTGCGCGACAAGGCCACCGACTGGGAAGTGGACATCGTACAGAAGCTGCGCAAGTCGCCGGACCTGAAGGAGTACTCGGGCGAACGCGAGACGGCCACCGGCCGCAACCTGTATATTGCGCGGCCGCTGCAGATCAAGGGCGAGGCTTGCCTCCAATGTCACAGCACGGCCGCCAACGCGCCCAAGACCATGGTCGATATCTACGGGCCGAACAACGGCTTTGCGTGGCAACTCAACGAAATCGTCGGCGCCCAGGTCATTTCGGTCCCGATGGCCGTGCCGCTGCAGCGGGCCAGTGCCATCTTCCGCACCTTCATGCTGTCGCTGCTGGGCGTGTTCGTGGTGGTGCTGATTGCGCTGAACGTGATGGTCCATCTGCTCGTCACGCGGCGCATCACCCACCTGGCGCAGGTGGCCGACCAGGTCAGCCTGGGCAAGTTCGAGGCCGAGGAGTTCGACGTGAAGGGCGGCGATGAACTGAGCGCGCTGGCGCAGTCGTTCACGCGCATGCGCACCAGCCTGGCCAGCGCCTTGAAAATGCTCGATGAATAAGCAGCCAGGTATCCGATGATTGACAAGATAGGCAAGTATCGTATCGACGGCACGCTGGGCAAGGGTGCCATGGGCGTGGTGTATCGGGCGTATGACGACAATATCGCCCGCGTGGTGGCGCTCAAGACCATACGCAAGGAGTTGCTGGACGGCCGCTCCGGGGAAGAGCTGGTGGCGCGCTTTCGCAACGAGGCGCAGGCGTCCGGCCGGCTGGTCCATCCCAATATCGTGGCGGTGTACGACTACGGCGAAAGCGATGGCGTGACCTACATCGCCATGGAGTACGTGGAGGGCCGGCCGCTCAACGACTTCCTGGTGGCCGATGCGCCGATGGATTTAAGCGCGTGCATTTCCTGCATGACGCAGCTCCTGGGCGCGCTCGACTACGCGCATGCGCGCGGGGTGGTGCACCGCGATATCAAGCCGGCCAACATACTCGTCACGGCCGCCGCCCAGATCAAGGTGACCGATTTCGGCGTGGCCAAGATCGAGTCGTCCACGCTGACCCAGGTGGGCGATGTGATCGGCACGCCCAGCTACATGTCGCCCGAGCAGTTTCGCGGCGAGCGGGTAGATGGCCGCTCCGACATTTTCGCCGCCGGCGTCCTGCTGTACCAGATGCTGACCGGGGTGCGTCCGTTCACGGGCGCGCCGTCGGTGGTAATGCACCAGATCCTGCATACCATGCCCACCCCGCCCAGCGAGCTGCAACCCGGCCTGAATCCGGCGTTTGACGCGGTGCTGATGCGGGCCCTGGCCAAGCGGGTGGAGGACCGTCTGCCGACGGCGCGCGCCTTCCTCACGGCGCTCACCGAAGCCCATCTGCAGCAGACGGGCGGCGTGCCCCTGGGCGAGGAGGACAACGAGCGCACCGTGCTGGCGTTCAGCCGCCCTGCGCCACGTCCGGCCGCTCCCCAGCACGGCACTGGGGCGCCGCAGCACAGCTCTGCCGCCTCCGGCAGTGGCGCGGGCGCCAGCGTCGGACATACGGCCTCACTGTCGGCATCGGCGCCGCAGTGGCTGGTGGCGGTGGCGCCGGAACTGCAACTGGCATTGTCGATGCAGGTCGGGCCGATGGCCAAGCTGCTGCTCAAGAAGGAGTCGCACGATGCGCCCGACCTCGATGCGCTGTGCCGGCGCCTGCTCACCCATATCACGACCGAACCGGGGCGCCTGGCCTTCCTGGCCAGCGTCAAGGCGATCAAACAGAAGCTGGGACTGAATACGGCCAGCGGGACGGCGTTGGGGCAAAGCAGTGCCGGTCTGTCGCCGTCGCAGCTGAGCAGGATCGCCAGCGGCGGGACGGCGCTGCAGCTCAGTGCCGAAGTCATGGCGGCAGCGGAGCAGAAACTGACGCCCTACATCGGCCCCATCGCCAAGGTACTGGTCAAGCGTTATGCCAAGGTGACGGGCGATGTGGCGGAATTTCATCGCATGCTGGCGGAGCAGTTGCCGAATGAGCAGGATCGGGCCAAGTTCCTCAAGGAGATGGGCGCCTGAGATTCGGATCGCACCGTCCCATGGCCGGTCTGGTAAAAATGTGACGAACTGCTATGCTTGCTCCTTTTTTAAGGAAAAGCGATGACCAGTTCACCCGTCAGCAACCTGCCCGGCATTCGTGCCGCGTTACTTGCGAGCATGCTCTTGCTGACCTCTCTGTGCGGCGTGGCACAGGCCGACGGGATGCCGTCTTATATCGGTCGTCATGGAAGTTCTTCGGACGACACCCGGGCGATTGAAAAGGTGGTTGAAGACTTTAGATTGGCCATCAAGACGAGAAATCCGAAGCTACTGTCCACGCTCGTCCTCAATTCCGCGATCCTATTTGATACGCCGGCGCCGCCGGATGCCATCGCCAAAGTGCGGGAAACGTCCGATGTGACGTTCAATGGCATACGCTCCAGTGGCTATCGCGATTTCGCCACTTTCCTCGGCACGACAAAGAACGAGATCGAGGAAAAATTCTATAACGTTAAGATTACGCAAGACAATAGCGTGGCCTGGGTGATGTTTGATTACGAATTTTTGATCAACGGCAAGGCGCAGAATTACGGGGTCGAGACCTGGCAGATGATGAAAGTGCCGGAAGGGGGATGGAAAATCGTCAGTGTCGTCTGGACAATGAACCGCGCGCCTGAGTGACCGGCGCCGGATGGTACAGGCGTGCGCGGACGAAAACGCCACGCCGTATCATCGTGCATTTGGCAACGGATTGATTCACATCAATAAAACATCGCTAGCACATCGTTACCATGGATGCCTTGATCTCCAACAAAGCAGGTAAGCATCATGCGTGACGACGCTGCAAAAATAGAACGTATCATTGCCAACTCGTCGCTGTATCGCATGCTGACGCCGCGCCAGATCGAACGCATCGCCGAGCACACCAGTCCGCTGCGCGCGGTGCCCAACGTGACGGTGATCCAGCAGGGCGATCCGGCGCTGGGCACATATTGGATCGTGTATGGGCAGGTGCATATTGCCGTGAACAGCAAGCAGGGCGGGGTGAAGATGCTGGCCATCCTCGGTGCCAACAAATGCTTCGGCCTGGGCGAAATGGTGATGAACCAGCCGCACCAGACCTGTGTCACGACCACGGCCGACACCATGCTGCTCCATACCGAACGCGAGGTCATTCTTGACATCGCCGATGAAAATCCCGCCTTTGCGCGCGAAGTGATGACCTGCCTGGGCCGCCAGTTCTGCGGCCTGGTGCGCGATATCGGCAGCTACGCGCTCAACGCCCATCAACGGCTGGCCGACTATCTGCTGCGCCAGGGCGGCGAACGGGTGCCCAATGCCGAAATCGCGCTGGTGGCGAACAAGGGCGTGATCGCCGCGCGCCTGAGCCTGACGCCGGAGACGCTGTCGCGCGTGTTCCGCGATTTCAGCAAGGACGGCATCATCCAGGTCAACAATCGCCGCATCACCGTGCTCGACTGGCCGCGCATGGAAGCCATGCTGGCTTGACGTGCGGCCCGGCCAAGGTCGCGCGCGACGCCTGCTCCGCCCATTCAGGTGGCTGACGCTGCCGGCGTCCAGGCCGCCTGGCCGGATGCAGAGCGGCACAGGCCGGTCATCGCCTGCACCAGTTCGTCGTAGCGGTGGTGCAGCATCTTGTCGACCAAGGGGAACAGCATGCCTTCTTCCTTCAGGTTGTGTTGCTGGGTGGTCAGGCGGAAGGTGTCGGCATGGTCGGAAAACTCGATCAGGTCGCGGTGAATGATGGCGGCCATCATGCGATGGAGGATTTCGCGCAGCAGCTGATGTTCGGCCCGCATGATCCTTGTGGGGCCGCTGTCGTTGCCCAGTGCCTGTTCGAAGGCGGGGTAGACGACGGATTCCTCCATGTCGATGTGCAATTGCATTGCTTCAGCAAACTCAGGGAACCGCAGCGCGGCCTGCGCCCAGTCGCGCGCAGCCACGCAGTTGACGACGTCGACATACAGGCTGTCGCAGCGGGCATGATCGTGTTCGAGAAATTGGCTGACTTTGTTCATTTTTCTTGGCGCTCCTGTCTACGATGCGACTGAATTGTGCTCCCTATCTATCTGGCAATTCCTTAACCTACGGCAAGGAATTTGAAGTTAGCCATTGGCCGGGCGGGATTGGCGCCGGGTTCGCTTTTCGATAGCGCCATCCGGCCGGGCATGGCCGGGGCGCAGCCCAGGTGAGAATGTGCGCATTTTGCAAATTAGCAAGATGGTATGCTGCATATCTCGGGCATTTGCCCATACCGTAAATTTAGAACCACGTGCGCCAAGCTATCCGGGATGAACTGTCGTCGATTGTGCCGCTCGATGCGCTGGAACGAAGTCAGATTGCCGATGCCCTTGCCTGGATTGATTCCGGGGTGGAACTGTGCCGCCTGGCTAAACCGGCAACGCCACCTCGACATCTGGTGTCTTATTTCGTCGTTGTCGATGATGACCATGTCCTGCTCGTAGACCACAGGAATGCCCAGCGCTGGCTACTGCCTGGCGGGCATGTGGAGGAGAGCGAGCATCCGCGCGCTACGGTATTGCGCGAGTTGCAGGAGGAATTGGGGATCGTGGCAACCCATCCCATAGCCGCGCCGCTTATGCTGACCGTGACGACGACGGTGGGACTTACGGCTGGCCATACTGACGTCTCGCTCTGGTACGTGGTACGTGCGGATAGGACGGCATTGATGCAATTTGATGAAGAAGAATTTCTGTCGATACGGTGGTTTCGCTTCGATGAGGTGCCGTTCGAACGTGCTGAACCACACTTGAAACGGTTTATTGGAAAATTAAGTTCTTGATTTCGGCTTGCAGGCTCGAATGGGCCGGGCCTAGCCGCTTTGTCGATGAGCTTTTACTGAAAATAGGAGTTTTTTATGCGTCACCTAATTACCGCCGGATTAATTATTGCAACACTTGTAGCGTACTACCTTGGGCTTAAATTCGGAGCGGGTGTCCTCTTCCTTGTCGGGGCGGTATTTGAAATAATATCTGCTAAACGTCTTCGCAATCGTTAGGCGTGTTAATACTTGACTGAAAACGGCGAAAGCTGCCATTCGCGCGGAGGTATAAGTTCTACTCAGACTGCTTGGTGCACCCTATCAGAAACCCGCATTTTTCACTTGGCGAAATACTGTATGCAAATAAAGTCTATTCTTACTCTAGCGTTGTTAGCGATTTCAACAGTATCCTCTGCCGGAGAAATACAGTTTCTTCCAAAAGAAACTGGATTTCCAAATTTAGAATATTCGGCCAAAGAACTGTCGAGCACAGATTTAACATCAAGTCTTGAAATGCCAGGGTTTGCAACCCGAAGTGCTGAAGCTTCCCGGTGGATGATGTGCGTTTACACGAATATTGCGTTAATGCGTCATAAAAAATATTGGACTGCTGTTTATCCTCGAAACGGGGATACGGTACTTGTAGGGTTCCCTGACTCAGACAGTGTCGATGAATTGGGGAAGTTGGGACCAGAGTTCAAGGGAGACCATGGGCTCAACGTGATTGTTCCTGTAGAGAAAATGCTCTATTTTTGCGTGCACTCGGGTTACAAATTCAAGTATGCGTCTTCCATCAATTAGTACCGCAATTAAGGCTGTTTTCGGCTAATAGCAGCCACTGTGCGAAACGATGCAAAAATGCGAAGTCCTAAGTTCTGCTTCTACTTTCTGGGCCTGGTATTTCTTTATGGCAGTGCAAATGCGCTCTGTTTGGATGGTCGTGCTCTTTCTGTACAGGAAGAGGCCAAGAGCAGCGCCGCCGTCATCACTGGAATTTTGGAGCAGGAACGTATTCTGTCTGAAGACAACGTCGACCCAGATGGCGTGACGACGGTCCTTTACACGATCAAAGTGGTCAGCTACCTGAAAGGGACAGCGAAGAATGTTGTGAACGTCCGTTCAGAAAATACGTCTTCTCGCTTCCCGTTGGGTGCAAAGGTAGAGTACATTCTTTTTTTGAAACCGGATAGGGACGACTTCTTCATTGACAATTGTGGAAATTCGGGAGTTCTGTCTACGCATGGAAATGTCGCTGCTGAAGTTCAGCAATTGTCGTCCAGTGCAGTAAAATAATCTTTTCGTTGAATGTATGTACTGGCCGCGACCGGCCGGCAGCGGATTTTACGTTAAAAAAATTCAATTGAAGGTAGGTTATTTGACGTCACTAAGTATGCAATTGGATTGTCACGAAATGCAGGACTTTTTGCATCGCTCATTGGGCCGTTTTTTTGTCGCGTTCGCTAGCATTGAGCTCAACTTGTCCCTGCGTGTCGGAGGTACAGGGAAGTTTCAAGACAAGCTAGAGCGCTTCGTTGAAGCTGCCACCGTTCAGCAAGGTGAGCATGACGGGCAATATTGCGAGCTAATTGCATGGTACATGGCTGCGGATTCGATGCGGGAAGTCCGGAATCGATTCGCGCATGGACGCTGGGGATTTCTTGTCCACGAACAAAGTGTCGTACATGTTTTGGGTTATCCTCCCGCCGCCCAAGACGAACGATACTACTCACTGTCTCAGCTTGATTCGATAGTGCTTGATGCTGAGTTGCTAAATGTGGAAATATGCAAGCTCAAGTGATAGCGGCCGACATCGGCCAAAACCGGACTGCCACATGCTGCGGCAGGTAATTTAATTATTGGACGGCTTTGTAGATGAAGGTTCCATGCTCCGATTGCGGAGTTCTCATTTTGCAGGAAACTGCCGACCGAAACGGTGGACTCTGTTTGCCTTGCCGATCAGGCACGCGGTCACGAATCGAAGCATCAAAGGCTGCCGCAAAGCGGGAGCGTGAATTGGACGCTACTGATCCCACTCGCATCTATTGGCGCAAGCTGGTTGATATGGTTTTTAAGGCACCAGACGGTCTAATCTCTTTGTCTGAAGTTGAGCGGCAATACTGGGCCGTTGGTTGCCTGTCAGGCGAGGTGTATAACGGTGGATTCGAGCAATATTTTCACAATAGCTCAGGCTCCACCTACAACGACGCCCTGAAAGGATTGGAAGCAATGGGAGCACAGGCCAGCTTAATTTTGCTGCAAAAAGCAAAGCAAGTCGTTTTTGGATTCCAAGCTGTCCCTGAAGATACCGGCGTGCGAAGGAGCATGCTAACCCCTATGGAAGATGAGTCCCACCAACGGCGCCTTAATGAATTAGACAAACAATTTTGGGCAGACCCCGACAGCCTGGCGGAGTTGAGTCAGGATTTCGCGGTCCGTCATGATTTACTACAGGTAGACTCTTAACAGCGCTCAGCCGAAAACGGCCACTTGCAGACATTCAAAAAAGGTTATCGTTGAGTATGCATGAACTCATTAGAAACGTCTCTAAGGGAAAACAGTTCGCATTAGAAGGCGAGGTCTATCTCGAGCTATTCGATAGATACGTCGGATTCGTTGTCGAGGACACGGCCACAGTTGAGTATGTTGTTCGTTGTGCAGAATACTTTAACTCAATGGAAGACAGCCTTATCGACGCTCTCTGCGAAGCCTGTATTCGTTATTGCAACGGCTTTCTCGAGGAGGTGGGCGAAGGCCCAAGAACCTTCAAATCGCCGCGTACCATATTGAACTCTGTCTCTCCAAGCGTCCTGATTGTTCCAAATCTCGAAGACCTTGATAAACCGGTCATCCACATGGAGCTGAATTGCGACTGGGAAGTCGAACATGGGATGGAGTGGGTGATTCGGGATAACAAAGTTTTGTACGTAGGAAGCTTCACTGGAGAAGACCCGTGGGCAGAATTCTTGGAAAAGGATAGTTGGAACTACGCGTGACTCGAATTCCAGCGAGCCAAGCTGCTGAAGCCGGCCAGCAGCAGGCGTTCAAATATGCGCAGGGTTATTTTTAGATGGCACGATACAGCACACAATTTCTTTCCCAGCTCCTTGACCAGCAAGACTATGCAGCGCTGGTAGACCTTCAGGGGATAGCAATGGGATGGAGCGGCTTCGATAAGGGGCATCCGACTTTCGGATGGCCGCAACCTATCTTCGTGGTTTTTGAGTCGCTTACATGGCTAGCCCAAGCTGACCGCTCGGGCGTGTGGACATACTACGAAGCGACGCCAGTCGGTCGCCTCGAATGCGCGGCGGCCACCCTCGACTATCTCAATGCCTTAGAGTTACGGCGAAACTATGTCTACGGAAAAGATAACTGGCGGGACCTCCCCCTCTGTCAAAATAGTTGTCGCCTCCAGCAATTGGAGTTCTAATCCGCCCAGGGGCGATGGATTTGACGATGAC
>NZ_JBYSZG010000023.1:0-93125 GCF_058786935.1 Rugamonas sp. FW305-51 | reverse complement strand
GCGCCCCCCCCGCCGGCGGCGGGACGGGCACGGGCCCGGTGGCGTTCAGGACGCCAGACGGGCCGCGATCTGGCGGGCCACGTCCTTGCCTTCGCGGATGGCGTAGTTGGTGCCGCGGTCTTCCGGATAGATTTGCGCCATGGTGCTGATGGTGGCGTTGCCGTAAGGCGTGCTGCGGTCGGGCACATAGGCCGAATAGCCCACTTCCGTCACGGGCTGGGCGAACTCGGCGCGCCAGATGCGGAAGTCCTGGATCCAGTCGCGCTGCAGGTCGGGGAACATGCGTTGCAGGTGGCCCAGGGCGAAGTCCAGGTAGGCGCCGTCCTCGGCCGCCCACAGCGGGTCTTCCTTGGCCAGGTAGCGCGACAGGAACACGATGTGCTTGCCGTCATAGTTGGCCGGGCTGTCGAAGTTGGTGTGTTCGATCACGCCCACGAAGGGGAAGCCGGGGTCGTTGACGTTGATCCAGTAGGTGTCCGACAGGCTGCGGTCCAGCTGCAGCACCAGGCACACGTTGCCCAGGTACTTGACGCGGCGCAGGCGCTCCAGCCAAGCCGCCTCGGCCTGGCCTTCGAACATGTCGGCGATCAGCGAGAAGGCCGGGGTGAACAGGAATTGCTTGCCGGCCACGGGGCCGGCCGCCGTCTGCACGGCGTGCAGCTGGCCTTGCCCGGCCTGCACCGCCGTGACGGGGGTGGCGTAGCGGATCTCGCCGCCCAGGCGGCGGATCTCGGCCGCCATCGCTTCGGCCAGGCGCCCGAAGCCGCCCTTGAAGTAGGCCAGCTGCTCGCCGCCCTTGGCGTCGCGCGTGCTGCCGCGCAGCACCAGTTTCTTCCACATCCACACCGCGTTGATGGCGTCCTGGTGCACATTGAACTTGTTTTCGATCAGCGGCTGCCACACCACGCGGTAGGCGTTCTTGCCGCACAGCGGTTCCAGCCATTCGCGGATCGACAGGTGCTCGATCGATTTCCAGTCCTTGACCTTGCGCACCTTGAGCACCATCAGGCCCAGGCGGATGCGGTCGAGCAGGGGCAGCGGCGAAAAGCGCAGCAGGTCGAGCGGCGTCGACAGGCGCCAGTGCTTGCCGTTGTAATACATGCCGGTCTTGGAGGGCATGATGACGACGTCGCCTTCCATGCCCAGTTCGCGCACCAGTTCCGGCACGTAGACGTCGTTGTCGAACCAGTGGTGGTAGAACTTCTCGATGGTGACCCCATCCTTGAAGTCGAAGGTGCCGGCCAGGCCGCCGGGGGTGGTGTCGGCGTCGAGCACGACCACGCGCTGGCCGGCGCGGGCCAGCGTCAGGGCGGCGGTCAGGCCGGTGAAGCCGGCGCCGACGATTACTGCGTCAAATTGCTGAGTCATAAGCATTCTATCGATACGGTCGGAAAAGAGGTCAGGCGCCGCGGGCCGGGGCGGGCTGGAACGTGATGCGGCGGTTCAGTCCGAACTGCAGCAGCACCACCATGGGCAGCGTGATCAGCTTGGCGATGCGGGGGTCGAGCTGGCCATATTGCACCAGCGCCCACAGCAGCACGGCCGAGGCGCTGTAGCCGACGGCGGCCACGCCCAGGAACAGGCCCAGGCGTTGCAGCACGCGGTCGCGCATGCCGAAGGTGAGCACGCGGTTGAGCGCGAAGCTGAGCAGGGTGCCGGCCAGGTAGCCCAGGCCGTTGGCGCCCTGGTACCACAGGCCGGCACTGTAGCTGAGGTAATAGACGGCGTAGTCGGTCGACACGCCCAGGCCGCCGCACAGGCAGTACAGGAGAAATTGCTGCATCAGGCCACCTGCTCGTCTTGGGGCGCGGCCGGCGCGCCGGCCAGGCCGACGCTGTCGCCGATCACGTACTGGGGCCGTGAATTGAGCGTGAGCAGCACCCGGCCCAGGTATTCGCCCAGCATGCCCAGCGCCACCAGCTGGATGCCGCCTATCATGAGGATGGTCACGATCAGCGACGACCAGCCGATCGGCATCAAGTCCAGCGTGAACTTCTGGATCACCAGCAGCACGGCCAGCAGGAAGCCCAGGCCGGCGAAGAACATGCCGGCGAACGAGGTCAGCCGCAGCGGCACGATGGAGAAGCTGGTGGCCATCTTGAGCCACAGCGAAATGGACTTGCGCAGGCTGTAGCCGCTGTCGCCGGCGTAGCGGTCGTGGTGTTCCACGTCGACCGTGCCGATGTTGCGCGTGACCGACAGCAGCAAGCCGTCGACATACACATAGGGGCCCCGGTAGCGCAGGATGTCGCGCACGATGGCCGCGCGCATGGCGCGAAACGGCGACAGGTACAGGCCCTTGGGCTTTTGCATCAGGTAGCCGGCCACCAGGTCGTTCAGGCGGCTGCCGGCGATCTTCCAGCTGGCGTGCTTGCGGTTCTTGAAGCGGGCGTAGACCACGTCGCGTCCCGTGGCCAGCTCGGCCAGCAGGGCCGGGATGTCCGACGGCGCGTGCTGCAAGTCGTCGTCCATGGTCATGACGATCTCGCCGCGGGCCTGGGCGAAGCCGGCCATGAGGGCGTTGTGCTGGCCCGCGTTCATGCGCAGCAAGATGCCGCGCACCCACGGGTAGCGCGCCGCCAGCTGGCCGATCACGTGCCAGCTGCGGTCGGGCGAGCGGTCGCACACGAAGATCACTTCATAGCTGCCGCGCACGCCGGGCAGCGTGTCGAGCACGGCCTGCAGGCGCGTCACCAGCTCGGGCAGCACCTGTTCGCTGCCGTAGACGGGAATGACGAAGGACAGCGCCAGCGGCGCGGGCGAATTAGCGTGCATAGTATTTCCTTACCAGTAGTGCGGCATAATCGGGGCCGAACGTGATGCCGGCCGCGGCGGCCGTGCGCAGCGCCAGCGCTGCCTCGATGTCGTAGCTGGCGCCGGCGTCCACCGTCTCGTAGCTGGCGCGCCGGTCCAGCACCTGCTCGAAGATGTGCACCAGTTCCAGGATGCCCACCGACTGCGGGCTGGCCACGTTGGTGACCACGCCGTCGGCCGCATGGTTGTCGAGCAGGTGGCAGACGATGGCGGCCACGTCGGCCACGTCGATCAGGTTGCGGCGCGCGTGCAGCCACACCTTGAACGGGGTGCCGGTGCTGATCTGGTGGTGCAGGTAGTTGGTCAGCGTGTGCGGGTTGGGGGTGGCCCCCACCAATTGCGGCAGGCGGAAGATGGCCTTCTGGCCGGCCCGTTCCAGGATCAGCGCCTCCATCGCCTGCTTGTGCTGGACGTAGGGCGAATGCTGCAGTTCCTGGTCGGACACGGAACAGGTGCTGAAATAGATCAGGAAACGGTTCAGTTCCAGGGCCTGTTCCAGCATGGCGCGCTCGCGCGCGAATTGTTCCGCGCGCGTCTCCTGGGAATTGGACACGCCCGAGGCGAACAGCACGATGTTGTGGCGGGCCGCGAAGGCGGGCGTGAATGCCTGGGCCAGCAGCCCTTTACCTACTATCATAAGACTCGATTCGTTGATGACGATGCGCCCGTGGCGCGTTATTTAAAAAGCACGTACCTAGCGGCCATGATGCCAGCTTCTGGCCGTTGTGTCTTCAGCCGGCGCAAGGGCGCAGTCCGCCGCCGGCGCCACCAGCCGTTGCCAGCCGGGCGCGAGCATGGCGGCCAGCAGCGCGCGCGCGCTCGCTTCCCACGTCAGCCAGGGCATGGCCGACGAAGGCGGCACCTGGCCGGCGCGCCAGCGCGCCAGCCAGTGGCGCAAGGCGGCGGCCAGCGCCGTGTCCGTGGTGCCGTCGAAATAGACGGCATGCTCGCCGGCCACTTCGCGGAACACGGGCAAGTCGCGCGCCACGATGGGCAAGCCGTGCTGGGCCGCCTCGATCAGGGGCAGGCCGAAACCTTCGCCCTCGGAGGCGGCCAGCAAGCCGGACGCAGCATTGTACAGTTTCAGCAGCATCTCATCGGAAACGCCCTGCAGCCAGAACAGCCGGCTGCCGTTGGCCGCGTGGCCGCGCAGGGCGGCCGCCAGCGGATCGACCATCCAGCCGTGCTTGCCGACGATGACCAGGTTCACTTCCACCCCCTCGCGCCACAGCAGCTCGCAGGCGGCCAGCGCCTGGGCGTGACCCTTGCGCGGCTCCACCGTGCCCACCATCAGCAGCGTGGGCCGGCTGGCCACGGCCGCCAGGATGGTGTCGGCGTCCGGCGGCAAGCCGGTGCTGGGGGCGCTGGCATCGATGTCGGCCCCCAGGTGGAAATAGCCGAGCCGTAACGGCCCGGCCCGCTGCGGCCGGTGCGTCTCCAGCCAGTCGCCCAGTTCCTCGGCCACGGCGCGCGAAATGCACAGCAGGCCGTCGGACAGGCGGGCGATGGTGGCCAGCCAGTTGGCGAAGTCGGCCGCCGCACCGAACGGGAACAGGGCCGGGCGCAGCACGGGCAGGATATCGTAGACGACGAAGAACAGGCGCACGCCGCGGTTGCGCCAGCGTTGCAGCTGGGCTTCGTTCTGCTGGGTGCCGTGCATCATCAAGTCCAGCCCCAGGAACAGGTCGTCCGGCTGGACGTCGACCGGGGCGTCGTCGGCCGGCGCGGGCGGCGTAGGCACCAGCGCGGCCATGTAGTGGCGCGCGTAGCGGTACGGTTCGCCCTGCCCCGGGCTGTAGACGGGCTCGATACGGTAGCCGGCCGGCGGCTGGGCGATCAGGGCCATGAGGATGCTGCGCACCACGCGCTGGATGCCGGTCTTCAAGTCCGTCTGCACCATGGCCGACACGTCCACCAGCAGCTGGCGCGGCGCCGGCGGCGCCAGGTTGGCGGCGATGGCGGCGGCCGCCGCGCGCAGCGCCGCCGGCGTGGCCGGCGCCGTCAACGCGCCCAGCGCCGCCAGCAGCGTGCGGTACTGGTGGCGCGCGCCGCGCGTGGCAAAGTGTTCGATCGCCGCGTGGTACAGCCGGCCCACGTGCTCGGGCGCATGTTCGGCCTGTACGTAGGCCGCGCCGGCCTGGCCCAGGCGCGCGCGCCGGGCCGGGTCGGCCCGCAGCTGGGCCAGCGCGTCGGCCAGCACGGCCGGCGTCACCTGTTCCGGCAGCAGGTGCAGCACGGCCGGCGGCAGTTCGGCGCTGGCACCGTGGGCGTTGGCCACCGTGGCCACGCCATGCATCAGGCAGTCGAGCACGGCGGCCGAGGTTTCGCCGCGGGTGTCGGTGCGCAGCTGGACGGCCACGTCGCAGGCGGCCAGATAGGTCTGGTAATCGTCCTGGCTGACAAAACCGGTGATGCGCACCGGCGTGCCGCGCAGGGCGGCGATGCGGGCCGCCAGCGCGCGGCAATAGGGGCCGCTCGTCAGGTCGCCCACGAACACCAGCTGGCATTGCGGATCGCTGGCCAGCGGCGAGGCGAGCCAGGCCGACAGCAGCGTGTCGTTGAGCTTGGTCGCGCCCAGCAGGCCGAACGAGCAGACCAGGAAGCGCTCGGGCGCCAGGCCCAGCCGGGCGCGCGCGGCCCGGCGCGCGGCGCCGCGGTCGCTGTCGGCGGCCGCGCCGCGCAGCAGCGGCAGCACGCGCCAGTCGGCCGCCATGTGCGGGCCGTACCAGTGGGCCGCCAGGCGCCGGGGCAGCTCGGCATGGACGATCACGCCGTCGGCCTGTTCCAGTACGTCGCGGTTGCAGGGGTAGGCCCACACGGCGTCGTTGCGGCCCAGGCGCGCGTGGCCCTGCAGGCCGCTGTAGCCGTGCGAGCGGGCCAGCGTGCGCAGCGCCAGGCCGGGCTGGCCGTGGTGGTCCATGTAGTCGATCAGGTTGGCCAGGTAGAAGTCGTGCAGCACCACGATGCCGGGGTGGCGCGCCAGCAGGGCGAACATGTGCTGGTGCATGGGCGAATTGCCGAAGTGGTACAGCACGCGCTGGTAATCCTGCGCGTGCGCGTCGAACCAGGCCAGGTCGCGCTGGGCCAGGTTGGCCGTGATCCAGCCATCGCTGACCTGCGGCTGGGCCAGGATGACGTCCACCTCGTAGTAGCGCGCCAGCTGGGGCAGCAGCTCGGCGCTGTAGTCGGCGATGCCCGATTTTTCCGGCGGCAGCGGCGAGATGTAGGCCAGGCGCGGCTTGGCGGCCGGCATGACCGTGGCCGGCGCGGCGGCCGGCGCCGTCATGGCCGGCGTGGCCAGCGTCAGTGTGGCCGCGGTGGCGGCGCGGCCGGCGGCCAGGGCCGCGAATGCCGGCCACAGGGCGTCGGCCCCGGCCAGCGCCTGCACCCGGGCCGGTCCGTCCGGCAGGGCGGCCAGTTGCGCCAGCGTGGCCGCATCGTCCGCCAGCACCAGGGCCGCCTGGCGCAGCGCGGCCTGCACCGGCGCGGCGGCCAGTGCGGCCGGCTCGGCCAGGTGCAGCACGGTGGCGTAGCCGTCGAAGCGGGCGCAGACGGTGCTCACGTCGGTGGCCGTTTCGGCGCCCAGCAGATAGGGCACGAACACCACGTCGGCCTGCCGGGCGGCCAGGAAGGCGGACCGTATCAGGGCGCAGGCCGGGGCCAGCCACGGGTCGTTGCCCGCGTCGGGCAATTCGTACACCTGCACCCGGTCCGGCGCCAGGCAGTCGGCGAAGGCCAGGCGCAGGGCGGCGACGGTGTCGGGATAGCGCGCGTTCAGGGCGATGCAGACCTGGTGCGGGCCGGCGGCCAGCGCCAGTTGCCGGGCCAGCGCCAGCGCGGCGGCGGCGCGCGCCGCGCTGCCGCTCTGGCAGGCTTGGAGATCGATGACGAGACGGATGGGCTGCATGGGCTTATTCGGTTCGGGGTGGGCAGGCACGCTGCAGGTCGGCCAGCACGGCGCGCGTGGCCGGGCTCAGCGCTTGCAGTTCCGGCGCCACGGCCGGCGCCGCCGCGCCCGCCGCGGGCGGGGCCTGGATGCGCTGCCACAGCCGGCGCACGCCGGGCCGCAGGCCGGGCACCATGGCCAGCAGCGGCAACAGCAGGCGGCGCAGCCGTTCGCGGCCAACCAGCCAGCGCAGCGCGCCGGCCAGGCGGCGCCGCAGGCCGTGGCGCACGCCGCGCGCGCGCGTGGCCAGGGCCCGCAGCGGCGCCGTCCAGCGCCACGACGGGCTGGCGTACACGGCTTGCAGGCGCCCTTCCAGTTCGCGGCCCCAGCCGTCGGCCCGCTGCGCGCTGGCTTCGGCCGCCAGCGCGCGCGCCAGTTCGCGCTGATAGTCGGCCTGGCTGGCGGCCGCTTCGGCCTGGGCCTGGGCGGCCAGCTGTTCGGCCAGCGCGGCCCGTTCGGCCGCCTGTTCGGCCGCCTGCTGGGCCGCCGTGGCGCCGGCCCAGGCCTGCACCAGGGCGGCCGGCAGGAAATCGTCGAACACATTGGGCTGGGTTTGCAGGGCCGCCAGCAGTTCCGGATGTTCGTCCGCCACGTAGTAGCGGTTCAGGCCGTCGAACCAGGCGTAGCGGTAGCGGCGCTGCGTGACCAGCGCTTCCCAGCTGGCGTGGTTGGTGACGCGGCTGTTGGGCAGCGTCGCTTCGATCACCAGGATCCACGGCCGCCAGCGCTGCAAGTCCAGGCCGCGCAGCACGTCGCCCTCGTAGCCTTCGACGTCGATCTTGAGGAAATGGATGTCCTGCGGCGCGTGTTCGGCGCAGATGGCGTCGAGCGTGAGCAGCGGCACCGTGTGCTCGACCACGTCGTAGCCTTCGGCCCGGTGGGCCTGGGCCACGGCCTGGTCGGTGGAAGCCCAGCCGTTGACGGCCGGCACGTCGAACAGCGTGATGCTGCCGCTGGCGGCGCCGGCGGCCACGTTCAGGTTGATGTCGCGCGGGCGGCGGGCGGCGAAGGCGGCCCCGTAGGACGGCATGGGCTCGATGTTGATGCCGTGCCAGCCGGCGTCGTAGAAGGCCTTGGTGACGGAATGCAGTTCGGGGTCGTTGGCGCCCACGTCGATGTAAAAGCCGCGCGGCAGGTGGCCGAGGGCGCGCCACAGCAGCACGTCTTCGCAGTTCTGGGCGTAGGAAATGAAGCTCATGGGCGCAGGATCTCTATCGTGGGGTCGAGCCAGGCCGACCCTTCAAAATGGGGACGCTGCATGTTTACCACGGTAAACACCAAGGCCAGGTCGCGCCACTCGTAATTGTTGACCAGGTGGGTGGCGGTGCTGACGATGGCCGTGGCCACCGAATAGCTGCCCGCGCCCAGGTTCATGTCGAAGCTGAAGCGGTACACCACCTGCTGCTGCGGGCCGACCTCGGTCAGCGGCATGTCCTGCAAGTGGGTGTTGGTGCCGTACATGGGCTGGCCCAGCCGGTCCTTGATCATGTAGCCCAGCACCATGCGGGGGATGGTGGCGTGGGTGCGCACCGTCACTTGCAGCGTGACGCGCTGGCCCACGTCCACCACTTCCACCGGCTCGCCCTGGGCGTTGAGCAGGACGATGTCGGCCACCCGCGCCTCGCCCGTGCCCGACACGGTCTGCACCTTGCCGCCGGCATGGGCCGCCAGGCGCACGGTGGCGTTTTCCCGTTCGGCGATCAGGGCGTTGTAATAGTCCATGATCTCTTCCGGCGGGCCCTGCTTGACCAGGCGGCCGCCGTCGAGCAGCAGGGCGCGGTCGCACAGCGACTGGATCGCCTGCTTGTCGTGCGACACCAGCAGCAGCGTGGTGCCCTCGCGGCGGAACTGGCGGATGCGCTCGAAACTCTTGTGCTGGAAATAGGCGTCGCCCACGGACAGCGCTTCGTCCACGATCAGGATGTCGGGCCGGCGCGCGGTGGCCACGCTGAACGCCACCCGCATCTGCATGCCGCTGGAATAAACCCGCACCGGCTGGTCCAGGTAGTCGCCGATTTCGGCGAAGGCGGCGATCTGCGGCATCAGCGCGTCGAGTTCGGCCACCGTCAGGCCCAGCAGCTGGCCCGCCATGTAGACGTTCTGGCGGCCCGTGAAGTCGGGGTGGAAGCCCATGCCCAGCTCGAGCAGGGCGGCCACCCGGCCCTGCAGGGCGATGTGGCCGGTGGTGGGCTGGGTGGTGCCCGTGATCAGCTTGAGCAGGGTGCTCTTGCCGGCGCCGTTGATGCCGATCAGGCCCACCGCCTCGCCGCTGCCGACGTCAAAGGCGATGTCCTGCAAGATCCACTGCAGGCGGTGGCGCGGGCCGCGCAACGGCAGCAGCCACTCGCCCAGGCGGGCCCAGCGGGTCGGATAATGTTTATAGGCCTTGCCCAGGCCGGTGACGGTGATGGTGCCCATTACAGTTCATCCACCATTTCGCCGGCGCGCTTGCGGAACAGCTTCCAGCCGAGCAGGCACAGCAGTATGGCCAGCGCGGCGCCCGGCGCCAGCGCCGCCCAGTCCGGCGCCTGGTGGCTCACCAGCAGGTTCTGGTAGGACTGCACGATGGGCAGCATGGGGTTCCAGGCCAGGTAGGGCCGCACGGCGGCCGGGATCACGCTGGCCGGATAGACCACGGGCGTGAGCCAGAACCAGAACTGCAGGAAGATGGTGAAGAACTGGCCGACGTCGCGGAAGAACACGTTGAGCACGCCCAGCACCATGCCCAGGCCCGTGGCCAGCACCAGTTGCAGCAGCAGCACCGGCAGCAGGGCCAGGAACAGCCAGCCGGGGAACTGGCCGCTGACGATGAGAAAGACGGTAAACAGGCCGAAAATGATGCCGAAGTTGACCAGCGCGTTGAGCACCATGATGATGGGCAGGCAGATGCGGGGAAAACTCACTTTTTTCAGCAGGTTGGCCTGTTCGATGAACATGTTCTGGCCGCGCCCTATCATTTCGGCGAACAGGCCCCAGGGCAGCACGCCGGCGCACAGGTAGATGCTGTAGGCGTATTGGGATTGGGCGCCGGGCAGGCGGCTCTGCATGACCTGGGAAAACACCAGGGTGTAGACCACGATCATGGCCAGCGGGCTCAGCACCGTCCAGGCCGCGCCCAGCATGGTGTTGCGGTATTTGGACTGGAACTCGCGCCGGACGCTGCCCAGCACGTAGCCGCGGTAGGACCACAGGGCCGTGACCATGGCGGGGGTCATGCCGTGCTCCCGGGCGCGATGGTGGCAGTGGTGAGGTTCATGGGCAGGATGCGATGGTGCCAGCCTGCTGGCCCCTGAGATTGAGAGGGGCAGATTATACCGTATTGACTTACCAGAGTTGTAATAGGTTGTTACAGGAGAATCTTTTTATTCGCCCTGCACCAGTTTCTGCAGGGCGGCCGGATTCTTGATGATGAGCCGGTGCGGCTCCTTCTGCACGATGCCTTGCTGGGCCAGCGTGAGCAGGGCCCGGGTCACCGTCTCGCGGCTGGTGTTGATCATGTTGGCGATGTCCTGGTGGGTGGGCAGGTTTTCCACCACCGTACCGTCGGGCAACTCCTTTTTCATCAGTACCAGGTAGGTGTAGATGCGGCGCGTGGTGTTGTTGATGCTCAGCAGGGCGCGGAATTCGGAATCGCGCTGGATCTTCTGGGCCAGGTGGCGCAGCATCTGCTTGGCCACCGAAGGCGAGTGCGAGAACAGGCGCATGGCCACCGGCGCCGGCAGGAAGGCCACCAGCACCTCCGTCATGGCCACCACCGAGGCCGAGCGGGTGGAATTGTTGATCAGCGCGATTTCGCCGAAAAAGTCGCCCGGCGCCAGCATGCGCAGGCCGACGGCGCGCCCATCCTCGGTCACGTCGATCACTTGCAGCTGGCCCGACAGCAGGAACAGCAAGCCGTCGCCGCTGCCGCCCTTGTGCAGCACCACTTCCCGTTTGGCATAGCTGCGGATGCGGATTTCCGGCTTGATGGCCAGCACTTCCTCGTCCGTCAGCTCCGACAGCAGGGGAATCTTGCGCAAATGGATGTGGATCTGGCGCTGCTCTTCCGACGCAGCGGGGGGCGCGCCCGAGGCGGCCGGAGCGGCGGCGGACGGCACGGCCGCCGTGGCCGCCACGGCCGGCGCAGGCGGCACGGCCGGCGTGGCCGGCGGTGCCGGGTCTGGCGTACGCGTGCTGTCGGGGGGAGGCGTGGTCATTGCAGTGTACTCGGTGGTGGTAGGGTTAGATGGCGGCGTACAGCAGCGCAATCAAGCCCGCGCTGGCGATGCCGGCCGCATTGGCCAGCATGTCGCGCCAGCAAAATGCCCGCTCCGGCACCAGCTGCTGCAGGCATTCCACGGCCAGGCTGGCCAGCAGCAGCGCCACCAGCCAGCACGCGCCTTGCCAGCGGTTGTCGGCCAGGCGCAGCGCCAGCAGGCTGAGCAGGCCGAAGCCGGCGAAATGCATCAGCTTGTCGTTGGGCAAGGGCGACGGCAGCCAGCGGTTGGGCAGCAGGCAGCCCAGCATGATCGCCAGCGCGCAGGCGAGAAAGATGATCCAGTTCAATACCATAGGAGACTACCTTGTGTCGGGAGGCGGCTGACGCGGGCGGCGCGGCGTCACGGCCCCTGCCACTGCCAGCTCAGCTGCAATTGGCGGTCATTGTACTGAAAGATCGAGATATTTTCCTGATTCCTGATCTGGCGCGCCTCCAGCAACAACGACTGGCTGCGGCTGAGCGGATAGGTCAGCGTGGCGCGCAACACCTGGGTCGCCTGGCGCCGCACCTGGTCGATAAAGCCGGGCGAGTAAAAGCTGCTGCCGTGCCAGCTCTGGTGGTTGAACGCCAGCTCACCGTTCAGTTCGCCCAGCAGGGTGTGGCGCCACTGCAGGCCGGCCTGCCAGCCCTGACGGTCGCCGCCGGGGCGCTGGGCCAGCGCATGGTCGTCCAGCAGGGCCAGCGTGGCGCTGGCGCTGCTCGTTTCCAGGCGGTAGTTGAACTGGCCCCGCAACTCGGCCGTGTTGGCGTTGAAGTTGCTCAGCGTCATGTATTCCACATGGGTCAGGCCGGTGGTCAGGCTGAACTGCATGCTGCCCGGCAGCGGCAGCGGCGGGCCGATCCGGGCCTGCAGCTGGGACTGGCGCTGGTACAGCTGGTCGCCCAGCGTGATCAAGCCCACGGTGACGCTGCCGTGCACGCTCCAGTGGCCGAAGCGCCACGGCGTGTCGACGCCGGCGAACAGGGAACTGGAGTTGTACTGGCCCAGCTTGTCGTAGCGGCGCGTCTGGAACTGGACAAAGCCGCTGCTGCCGTTGGCGCTCAGGTCGCGCAGATAGTCGGCCGAGAGCAGGCTGTACTGGTCGTGCCGGGGCCGGTAGTCGGCCGACAGCGGCAGTTCCACCGTCACGCCGGCCTGGTTGGCCACGTAGCTGGCGGCGCTGGCGCCCTGGTTGACGTTCTGGGCGATGCCGCGCGCGAAGCTGACGCTGCTTTGCGCCAGCGGCTGCCAGTGGCGGCAACCGCCGGCCCGGGCTTCCTCGATCAGCTGGACGATGCCGGCCGACGGGTGGAAGCGGGTGATGATGGCGTCGAACAGCCGTTCGGCCTCGTTCTCGTGGCCCAGCGCGCACTGGATCAGCGCCAGGTCCAGCCAGGCGCCCGCGTGCAGCGGTTCGCGCTCGATCACCCGGCTCAGCGTTTCGCTGGCGTCCGTCTTGCGGCCTTCGGCGATCGATTGCAGCGCCTGCTGGTACATGAGCTCCGTCTCGACCTGGTCGGGCTCGGCGCGCGCCGCCCCGCCCGCCGCCAGCAGCAGGGCCAGCAGCCCGGTGCGCAGCACGGCCCTCAAGGGCGCAGCTCCACGGCCGGGGCGGCGCTGGCGGGCGCCGTATGCTTGGTCGAAACGGTCATAGCATTGTCTAAAGTGTAAAGTACGGTCGGCTTTTCCTTGCCGCGCAATAAACGTTCGCCCAAGCGCAGCAGGCGGTGGCGGGTGGCCCGCGCCACCGTGCCCTCGCCCACGATCACGTCATGGGGGTAATCGCGCGCCGCCTGCTCCAGGCGCGAGGCCGTGTTGACGCTGTCGCCCACGGCCGTGTAGATGCTGCGGGCGGCCGTGCCGAAGTCGCCGGCCGTGGCCAGCCCGCTGTCGATGCCGATCCGCACCCGCAGCGGCGGCCGGCCGCGCGCCTGTTGCGCCAGGCTCAGCGCCTGCACGCGCCGCACAATAGCACGTGCCGCGTCCAATGCCAAATCGGCATGTTGATTATTTGGTAACGGCGCACCCCAGAACGCCACCAGGCCGTCGCCCGTGTACTTGTCGAGCGTACCCTGGGTGGCGATGACGGGCTCGGTCAGGCATTCCAGGAAGTCGCGCGTGAGGCGCGCCGCTTCCTCCAGCGGCAGCGCCTCCACCTGGGTGGTATAGCCTTCCATGTCGGCGATCAGGGTGGTGATGTCGCACTGGCGCGGCGCCAGCGGGTCTTGCAGATTGCTTTTCAATAGTTCCGACACGACGGCCGGCGCCACGTACTGGCGCAGCGTGTCGAGCAGGTGGCGCGAGCGGTGCTGGGCCTGCTGCCACTGGTAGGGCACGGCGAACACCAGCAGGAACAGGATGCCGGCCAGCGGCCCGGTGGGCGGGAAGGCGGCGTCGTGCCAGCTGATGGCGTAGCCCAGCGGCAGCCACAGGGCCGCCGCAGCGCACAGCAGCAGCACGTTGCGGGCCGCCGACAGGCGGGGGAAGGTGTAGCTGGCCGCCAGCGCCACCAGCAGCCCATAGGCGCAGGCCAGCAGCCGGCCCGGCCACGGCGCCGGCGTGGTGCCGTCGCGCCGGTCCAGCAGGGTCGACAGCATGGCCGCCTGCACCCCCAGCCCGGGACGGTTGGCCGCCAGCGGCGTGGTGACCCGGTCGGCCAGGCTCAGCGACGACGAGCCCACCAGCACCAGGCGCTCGGCGGCGCTGGCCGGGTCGATGCGGCGCGCCAGGATGTCGGCCGCGCTGACCACCGTGTAGGCGCTCCAGTCGCGCCGGTAGGCCACGCGGGCGGCACCGGCGTCGGCCCCGGCCGGCAGCGCCAGCGGCCGGCCGCCGCAGCAGTTGACCAGGGCCAGGCTCAGGGCCGGGTAGCGCTGTCCGCCGTAGCTGGTGAGCAGGGGCAGACGCCGCAGGGCGCCGTCCTGGTCGGGAATGAAGCCGATATTGCCCACATGGCTGGCGCCGGCCAGGCCGGCATGGTTGGCCAGGTAACCGGTGGCGGCCGCGCCCGCGCCCGGTCCGGCCACGGCCCCGGCCGGCGTGCCGGCGCGCAGCGGCTCGGGCCGGGTCTGGCTGTAGTCGAAGGCCTGGGCCAGCACCAGCGGTGCGTTGCTCGCTAGCAACTGCAAGCGCAGGTCGCCGGCCGTTCCGCTGGGCTTGCCCAGCACGATATCGAGGCCCACGCCCCGGGCCCGGTAGTCCGTCAGCAGGATTTCCACCAGGTCGGCCAGGCGTTCGCTGGGCCAGGGCCAGGGGCCGAGGGTGGCCAGGCTGCTCTCGTCCACATCGACCACCAGCACCCGCGGTTCGGGCGCGCTGCTCGTCTGCAGCCGGATATAGTGGTCGCGCAGCCATTCGTCGGCGAAATAGCCGGTGCCATAGGGCGGGGCCGGCAGCCATTCGATGCCCATGGTCAGCAGGGCGGCCAGCAGCACCAGCAGCAGGCGGACCAGGCGCGTGGCCGACGGTGGGAGGGAGCGCAAGGCTGAAAAAGTGATCATGGATGGCGCGCGGGGGCCAGTCAGCCTGTGGGACGGTGGACAGTGAGTGGATAAACAGCGAGAGTATAGCCTGTTCGCGGCCCCTGCCGCCGTTTTGCTACAAAGTGTAACGTTTGTAAGCAGGTTTGATGCTTGCAGTAAAATGTGACGCTGGTCACCGAAATATTTGTCGCAGGCAAGGATAATCGGGTCTGGTAACGGGAGAATAAGATGCGCAAACTGATATTAACGGCCAGCCTGCTGCTGGCAGCCTGTGCGGCCCAGGCCGCGGAGGCGGGGAAGATCATCTTTGTCGCCGGCGCCTCCCGCATTGCCGACCAGCCGGCCGCATTGGACGGCGCCGTCAACGAAGGCGAACTGCTCACCACGGGCAGCGACGGCTACCTGTACATCAAGACCATCGACAACGGCCTGTTCATCCTGCGCCCCAACACCCGGGCCCGCATTGCCGCCTATCACGTGGATGCGGCCAATCCGGCCAACACCCGCATCAAGCTGGAGCTGATCAGCGGCGTGGCCCGCAGCCAGTCCGGCCAGGCCGTCAAGCTGGCGCGCCAGAATTTCCGCTTCAACACCCCGGTCGCCGCCATCGGCGTGCGCGGTACGGACTTTACCGTCTTCACCGACCAGGATACGTCGCGCGTGACCGTCATTTCCGGCGGCATCACCGTGAGCGGCTTCGTGGGCGCCTGCCGTCCGGAAGGCAGTGGCCCGTGCGAAGGCAACACGGGACGCGAACTGAGCGCCGCCCAGAAAGGGCTGCTGTTGCAAGTACAGCGCGGCCAGTCGCTGCCGCAATTGTTGCAGGGAAACAACTCGCTGGCGCCGGACATGGTGGCGCCGCCCCGCGGCGACGAGCCGGGCAAGGTGGCGGCGAGCGGCAGCGTGCTGTCGACCGATCCCAGTCTGGACCCTAAAAAGAATGTGTTAATACAACAGGGGGCGGAAAGCAACGCCCAGCCGACCGACAAGAACACGCAGCTGCCGCCGGCCGAGCAGGTGACCAAGACCGACCCCGTGCCCGTGCCGCCGTTGCCGCCCAAGGAAGTGAGCTGGGGGCGCTGGACCACGATCGCGGGCGCCGCGCCCACCAGTGGCCTGAGCAAGGCGGGCGCCGACCGGCTGGCCATGACCGAGGATTACGTCCTGTTCCGCGCCCGCAGCGGCAGCGATTTCGTCGCGCCCACGAGCGGCAGCGTCAGCTTTACCATGGCGCAGGCGTCGGCCGTCGTCAAGGACCAGCTGACGGCGCAAAAGAGTGTCGCGACGGTGCAAAACGGCCTGCTGGCAATGAATTTCGACAAAGCGTCGTTTACTACCAGCTTCGATTTGCTGACCGGGCAGTCCGAAGTGTTCAAGCTGGGATCGACCGGCAAGGTGGGGGCCGATGGCCTGTTTTACTCCACCAACCGCAGCATCCCGGGCATGAACATCGGCGTGACGGGCGCGTTGACGGACTTGAATCATGCCGCCTATCTGTTCCAGGGCGGGCTGGACGGCCACCGCGTCGTCAACGGCGCCATTGTGTGGACTAAATAATTATTCGGCAGTCTACGGGGCCCGCCGGCGTGCAATACGCCGGCGGGTTTTATTTTATGGATATGCGCATAAGTGAATATTGGTGAGTTTTTATATTCAAATTTTTAATCTACGGGTTTCGGGTCTTATAACGAAATTCGTGCCGGTTTGCCGGCTGCATGGGGAGATGTTTCATGCCCTGGACAGTCTATGCGGCAAAGATTGATTTCTCCACGGTCATCTTCCATAATGGCCGCGCGGTAAATTTTTGTCGCATAAAAAGCAATAAAAGTAGAGCTAATTGAGGTTTGATGTGATGCCCATCACATCTTCCCCCAGGTATGCTCTGCCATGATTCGGTACGCAAACTTGTAATGCGAGTGTCGCGTCGCCGAAGTGCTAATTTTTTCTAATCTTAGGAGTTTTACAAATGGCTACACCTACCGAACAATTGCAACAACTGTATGTAGCGTACTTCAGCCGTCCAGCCGACGTTGACGGCCTGAACTACTGGCTCAACGCCCTGAGCCACGGCGGCACCATCGCTCAAGTGAGCGCAGCTTTCGCCGTCCAGCCAGAATACACCTCCGTCTACGGCGGCAAGCAGCCTTCCGAAGTGATCGACACCGTCTACATGAACCTGTTCGGCCGTCACGCTGAGCAAGGTGGCCTGGACTACTGGGGCGGCATTCTGCAAGCCCACCCTGAACTGATTTCGCAAATCGTGACCGCCATCGTTGCCGGCGCCAAGAACGAAGACGGCACCCCGAACTCGGACGGCGTCGCTTACAACGACAAAGTTGCCGCTGCTGTCCTGTTCACCGACGAACTGAAAGTTGTCGGTAACGAAGCCGAGCGTATCGCTTACCAGAGCGGCAAGCAAGCCGTCCTGGACATCGCCAAGACCTACATCGCCTCCGTGACCGACGACGCTACGCTGGCCACCGCGACCGCCGCCCTGCATGACACGGCGCTGCAAATGGTCAGCGCTTCCACGCCAACCACCACCTTCACGCTCACCACCGGTATTGATACCGTTACCGGTACTATCGGTAACGACGTTATCAATGCTGCCCTGGATACCGGTACCGCAACCTTTGGCGCGCTGGACTCCGTCAACGGTGGCGCAGGCACCGATACGATGAACGTCGTGCTGACCGGCGGTGTCCTGTCGGCTACCGGCGCCACGGTTCAGAACGTTGAAGTCGCCAACCTGATTTCCGCTGCCGCGATCACCGCTGCCAATGTCTCCGGCTGGACTGGCCTGACGACGGTCAACGTGACCTCCGGTGCTGCGATTTCCGGCGTTGTGGCTGCTGCCACCACCGACATCAACGTGGCCGGCGGCCTCGCTGGCGTTTCCGTCAACGGCGGTAAGAACGTCGTGATTTCCAACAGCACCGCTGGTTCCATCAACGTCGGTGGAACGACTGCCGCCGCCGGCAACGTCACCGCGACCAACTCGTTCGCTACCGGTACCGTCGCTATCAAAGGCGCTGGCGCCCTGACCGCGACCGCCAACGATGGCGCAGTGACCTTTACCAATGGTACCTCGGTCAACGCTACTGCCTCGAGTGCAGTTGCTCTGGCTACGCAAGTCGCCGACCTGGACGCGCAAACGGCTGCAACGGATGCAAATACTGCTGCGACCGGCGATACCGATGCATCGGGTCTGGCCAAAGTTGCCGCTACCGCAGTGGTGACCGACCAGGCGACCCTGGCTACCGCCATCGCTGCTGCTACCAATTCGTCGGCAAACCAGGGCACCGCGCTGTCGATTCAGGCCGCTACCAAAGCCGCCTTTGAATCGGGCGCGATTACCATGGCCGACAAGGTCGCCATCGACCTGGCCTTCGCAACTGGCCTGACGACCAGCACTGCCGCTGCCCGCACCGCTGCCCAGGCTGTGCTGACCCCGCTGCAGACGGCCTCGACGGCTGCAAAAACGGCTGCCATCGCTGCGGACACCGCCCATGACGCTACCGTTGCTGCCGCCAAGGCTGCCGCTGACGCGGTTGTCACGGCTGATACCGCAAAAGCTGCCCTGGTTGACGGCGTGACCGTCACGGCGACCACCAACACGACTCTGGCCAGCGCCACCGTCAAAGGCAACTATGGTGCTGTTGGCCTGGGTACCGGCGCCGCTTTCGGTAACGCGATTACCGATGCATCGACGCTGAACAATACGTTGACCACGGTCACGCTGGAAAACGCCGGCGCTTCCGAGTTGACCGGTCTGGCCATCGCTAACGTGTCGGCTACCGGCATGGTCAGCAACGTTAAGGTCGTGAACACGACTGCAGCTCACACCGAAACCTTCACGCTCAGCGGTGTTACCGCCGGTACTTACACCGATGCCAACGCGACGACGGTGAACGTGGTCAGCAACGGTTCGGCCACCAACGTGCTGACCGGTTTGTCCGCTACGCTGGCAACCGCAGTGAACGTTACCGGTGCTGCTGGCCTGAACTTCGGCACCACGACCTTCGCCGCCGCTGCTGTCATTGATGCGTCTGCCAACACCGGTACCAACACCATTACCGTTGCTGCTGGCCAGACCTACAAGGGCGGTTCGGGCGCGGATGTGGTTACCACGAACGGCGGCGCATTGCAGACCAAGACGGTCGATGGTGGCGCCGGCGCAGCTGACAAGCTGATCCTGGCAAACAATGCCGATTTCGCGACGACTGGCGCTGCCAAGTTCACGAACTTCGAAATCGCTCAGATCAACAACGGCGTTACCGCTGACCTGTCCTTGTTCACCGGCTCGACCTTCACGTCGGTGGTCCTGAACGGTGCTACGGTTACTGCTAACGGCCTGAACGCCACGCAAGCCGGCGACATCACCATCAAGGGCGGCGCGCAAGCCATCACCCTGGGCGTGACGGGTGCTACCACTGTCGGCCATATCGATACGGTGCACATCACCACGGCAACTGCCGCAGCGACGCTGGCTACGCCATCGCTGGCCGGTGTTGAGATCCTGAACCTGACGCTGGGCAAAGACCTGACCATCGGCGCACTGACCAGCGCCACGGCGCTGACCAATGTCAACGCTACCGGTAGCTCCAATCTGAGCATCACCTCGGGCGCCATGGCCCTGAACGTCAACTCCGTGGTTGACGCGTCCGGTGTCACGGGCGACGTGACCCTGGACTTCTCGCTTGCAACTGCCAACGGCATCTCGCTCAAGGGTGGTGATGGCGACAACACGCTGACGGGTACCGATATTGCCGGCAAGGGCAACTCGATCACCTCCGGTAACGGCGACAACACCGTCACCGGTGGTCAAGCCGATGACATCATTACCGTCGGTAACGGCAACAACACCATCGAAGGCGCTGCCGGTTCGAACACGATCACTGCCGGTAACGGTGACAACACGATCACTGTGACGGCTTCTGCTGGCACCAACACGATCGTTGCTGGTAACGGCTTGAACGTCATTACCGGCGGTAGCGGTGTTGACACGATCACCGTCGGTACCGGTGGTAACCTGGTCACTGGTGGTGCTGGTGCCGATATCATCACCTTCGGCGCACACGCTTCGGGCGTGCTCGATGGCATCGTCATGGCAGCCGCCGGCAATACCCTGAGCGCAGCATCGGCTGCCGCAATGGCAACCGCCGCCGCAGCTACCCTGGCTGGCGTGGATATTGTTACCGGCGTGCATGCCGGCGACACGATCAACCTGGCCGCGCTGAGCGCTACCTTCACCGGTACGCTGGGTACGACGATCGCTTCGGCAACCGGTGCTACCGCTGCCCTGGTGACCGGTACCTACGATACGACGGCTCACACCTTCACCGCTTCGGCGACCGGTACCGACAGCCTGGTTGTTTATGACCAAGACGGTTCGACTTCCGGCGCAACGGTGACGGAAGCTATCGTTCTGGTTGGCTACCACGGCACGGCAACCGCCGCTGCTGGCATCATCACCCTGGCCTAATTTCCTGGCCAGTCGGCCGGATGGGATGCGAGTCCCGCCCGGCTGTCATAGCGCCACCTTGATGTCTGGTCTGCCAGGCATCAAGCGGCCTGCAACCCCGCGCTTCGTGAGAACGCGGGGTTTTTTTTATGGAAGGCATCCTGTGCCCGCCTGTGGCGCGCTCCATGCCTTGCCCATGCGTTTGCGGCATACCCAGATTGCCACTTGCCATCCTCCAGGCATCCCGGACAATGATGGAAAAATGTGATGTACGTCACATTATTTGTTGAACTTGGTCTATAATCTGTCGCCTGACGCGCATTTCCCGATACTGTTTCTCTTCGGCGCCGCGCTGCTGCTTTTTGCGGCCCAGCATGTGTGGAGACCATCCCCATGCCGCCGCCTTAGCTTCATCACCGTGAACAGCACCAGTAACCACATGAAAAAACTTCTCACTCCCCCCAACGAAATCCAGCAGGTGTTGCAGGGTTTCAGGCGCACGTTCTATACCGTGGGCACCTTCAGCGCGATCACCAACCTGCTGATGCTGGTGCCGTCGCTGTACATGCTGCAGGTCTACGACCGCGTGCTGGCCAGCCGCAACGAAATCACGCTGCTGATGCTGACCCTGATGATGCTGGGCGCCTACCTGGCCATGAGCGCGCTGGAAATGATACGCAGCTTCGTGCTGGTGCGCGTGGGGGCCCGTTTCGACATGCAGCTCAACAAGCGCGTGTACACGGCGGCCTTCGAGCAGAACCTCAAGCGCGCCGGCGGCAACGCCGGCCAGGCGCTGCAAGACCTGACCAACATCCGCCAATTCTTGACCGGCAATGCCTTGTTCGCGTTCTTCGACGCGCCCTGGTTCCCCGTCTATCTGATCGTCATCTTCCTGTTCGAGCCGTCGCTGGGCGTGTTCGCCCTGTGCGGTACGGCGGTGCTGGTGGTGCTTGCTTATGTGAATGAAAAGGTGTCGCACAAGCCGCTGGCCGAAGCCAATGGCATGGCCATCGCGTCGTCCAACCTGGCGACGAACAATCTGCGCAATGCCGAAGTGATCGAATCGATGGGCATGCTGCCCAACCTGATGAGCCGCTGGTTCAAATTGCACGGCCGTTTCCTGCAGCTGCAGGCCGAGGCGAGCGAGAAGGCCGGCATGGTCGGCGCCGTGACCAAATTCGTGCAAGTTTCCCTGCAGTCGCTGGTGCTGGGCTTTGGCGCCATGCTCGTTATTGAAGGCAAGATCACCTCCGGCATGATGATCGCCGCCTCCATCCTGCTGGGGCGCGCCTTGGCGCCCGTGCAGCAGGTGATCGGCGTATGGAAAACCTGGAGCAGCACCCGCAGCGCCTATGAGCGGCTGCTTAAATTGCTGGAAGCGAATCCCGCGCGGCCGGCCAGCATGCCGTTGCCCCAGCCGCAAGGCCAGCTGCACGTGGAAGGGGTGTCCGCCGCGCCACCGGGCACGCAGACGGCGGTCTTGAAGGGCGTGACGTTTGCCATCGCACCGGGCGAAGTGCTGGGTGTGATCGGCCCCAGCGGTTCGGGCAAGTCGACGCTGGCGCGTTTGATGGTGGGGGTGTGGCCCGCAATGATGGGCAAGGTGCGCCTGGATGGCGCCGATATCTTCCAATGGAACAAAGCCGAGCTTGGACCGCACATCGGCTATTTGCCCCAGGACATCGAACTGTTTGGCGGTACCGTCAGCGAGAACATTGCCCGTTTTGGCGAAATCGATTCGGAAAAGGTGGTGCTGGCCGCGAAGCGCGCCGGCATCCACGAAATGATCTTGCATCTGCCCAAGGGTTACGACACCCTGCTGGGCGATGGCGGCGCCGGTCTGTCCGGCGGCCAGCGTCAGCGGCTCGGTCTGGCGCGCGCCATGTACGGCGATCCTGCGCTGATCGTGCTGGATGAACCCAATTCCAACCTCGACGATGTAGGCGAAATGGCGTTGGTACAGGCGATTAACGATTTGCGCCAGCGCGGCAAGACCATCGTGCTGATTACCCACCGGACCAGCGTGATCAGTGTTACCAGCAAGTTGTTGTTGCTGCGTGACGGCATGCTGGAGATGTTCGGTCCGACCAATCAGGTATTGGCTGCATTGCAGGAGAACACGCAACGCGCCTTGGCGGCACAGCAGCAGGCACAAGCGCAAGCTCAGGCCCAGCAGCAAGCTTACGCCCAGCAGCAAGCGCAGGCCCAGCAGCAAGCCCATGCCCAGGCGGAGGCGCAGGCGCAACTGGCCATGGTCCAGCAGCAGGGCAGCCAGGCGGCACAGGCCGGCAACGCGGACACCGTGGCCGAAGAAGTCAAGGAACAGGAGTAATCATGAGGAATCTACTCAAAGACAAGGCCCAGGCCACCGAAGTCATCGCGCACGACGTTGCGGCGCAGACCGTGAATATCGACGAGCGCGTCTACAGCAAGCTGGGCTGGCTGATCGTATTGCTGGGCGTGGGCGGTTTTCTGCTGTGGGCCATTTTTGCACCGCTGGACAAAGGCGTGCCCGTCAGCGGTACCGTGGCCAAGGAAAGCAACCGCAAGGCCATCCAATATCAGGCCGGCGGTACGATCGAGGAAATCCTGGTCAAGGATGGCGATGTGGTCAAGGCCGGCCAGACGCTGGTGCGCATGAACGACGTGCAGCCCAGGGCGCAATATGACATCGTGCATGCCCAGTATCTGACGGCGCGCGCCACCGAGGCGCGCCTGTTGGCCGAGCGTGCCGGCAAGTCGGCCATCGCTTTCCCGCCCGATCTGCTGGCCGCGCGCAACGAGCCGCAGGCGGCCACGGCGATGGCGTTGCAGAACCAGCTGATCGCCTCGCGCCAGATGGCGATCCAGAACGAATTGGCTTCCTACGACGAGAATATCGCCGGACTGAAAAGCCAGTTGACCGGTTTGCAGGAATCGCGCGACAGCAAGCGGGAACAGTTGAAGTTCCTCAAGGAGCAGCTCGATAATCTGCGCGAGCTGGCCAAGGATGGCTACGTCTCCCGCAGCCGCCTGCTCGATATGGAGCGCGCCAACGCCCAGCTGGTCGGTTCCATTGCGGAGGATATCGGCACGCTCGGCCGCACCCAGCGTCAGATCGCCGAGACCGGCCTGCGCCGCAGTCAGCGGGCGCAGGAATACCAGAAGGATGTCAATACCCAGCTGGCCGAGGTGCAGCGCGACCGCGAGATCAGCGAGAGCAAGGTGAGCGCGCAGAAGTACGATTTGTCCAATGTCGACGTGAAGGCGCCGGCCGACGGTGTGGTCGTTGGGCTGAGCGTATTCACCAAGGGCGGCGTGGTGGCGCCGGGCTTCAAGATGATGGACGTGGTGCCGACCGACGATGCCTTGATCGTGGAAGCCCAGGTGGCCGTGAACCTGATCGACAAGGTCAGGGTGGGTTTGCCCGCTGAACTGATCTTTTCAGCCTTCAACACCAACAAGACGCCGCACATTCCCGGCGTAGTGACGCAAGTGTCGGCCGACCGTACGCTGGACGAGCGCACCGGCAATCCCTACTACAAGATCCGCGCCCGGGTGACGCCGGCCGGCCTGAAGCTGATCGCCGCCCACCGGATGGACGTGCAACCCGGTATGCCGGTGGACCTGTTCGTGAAGACGGGTGAGCGCAGCATGATGAGCTACCTGCTCAAGCCGGTGTTCGACCGCGCCAAGACTTCGATGACGGAGGAGTGACCGTGGCCTTCCCGTCGAAAGCAAAGCCGCGTCCGCTGGTCCGCATGATGGCCAAGGCGCTGGGCGTGGCCCTGATGTTGCACGGTTCCGGCGCCATGGCGCTGGGGCTGATGCAAGCCTACGAGGCCGCGTTGCAGAACGATCCGCAATACCGTTCGGCCAGGTATGCCAACGAGAGCGGCAAGGAGAATCGCGTGCTGGGCCGCTCCAACCTGCTGCCCAACGTGAGCGGCAGCTACAGCGGCACGCAGAACCGCACCACCATCGTCCAGCATTACAAGGGGGTGACGGAATCGCCGGTGGCGCAGGACTATTTCTCCCGCGGCAGCTATCTCCAGCTGCGCCAGCCTTTGTTCAATTTGGACAGCTGGGCCCGCTACAAGCAGGGGGCGGCGCAGAGCGATTACACGGCGGCGCAATTTGCCAGCCAGCAGCAGGAAGTGATCATGCGCGTCGTCAACGCCTATATGGACGTGCTGTACAAGTACGACTTGCTGGCCCTGGCCCGGGTCGAGCGCGATATGTATGTGGAGCAGCGCAAGGTCAATGACCGGATGTTCGAAAAGGGCGAAGGCACCAGGACCGACATGCTGGAAACCCAGGCCCGGCTCGATGCGTCCGAGGCGCAGGTGCTCGAGAGCATGGACAATCTGACCGTGTCGCGCGATACGCTGGCGGCCATCGTCGGCGCCGACATCGGCGAGCTGGACCGGCTGGCCGCGGACTTCCACGTCCGTCCCGGCGATGGCGAGACCTTCGAGTACTGGAAGGCGATCGCGCTCGAGCACAATCCCGATATCAAGACCCTGGCCTATGCCGTGGAGATCGCCCATCAGGAAGTGAACAAGGCGCGTGCCGGGCATGCGCCACGGGTGGACTTTGTGGCCGTGTATGGCAAATCCGGTTCCGAGTCGATCAGCGTGGTGGGCCAGGATCAGACGGTGCGCAGCATCGGCGTGCAAGTTAATATTCCGCTGTATTCGGGCGGCCAGGTCAATGCCGCCAGCCGCCAGGCCGTGGCCAACCAGGAACGGGCGCGCGCCGACCTGCAGGTGCAGACCGACAAGACCGTGCTGGAACTGCGCAAGGATTACGGCAGCCTGCTGAGCAGCGTGACGCGCATCGGCGCGCTCGACAAGTCGGTGGCGTCGGCCGAATTGCTGGTCAAGGCGACCGAGCAAAGCGTCAAAGGCGGCGTGCGCATCAATCTCGACGTGCTCAACGCCAGGCAGCAGCTGTACACCGCCAAGCGCGACCTGGCGCAGGCGCGCTACAACTATTTGCTGACCTCGCTGCGCATGCGCGCCGCCGTCGGTACGCTGGCCGTGGATGACGTGCGCGACATGGCACGTTACTTCCGCTAGACGGTGGCGGCACGGTATGGGCGACACGATAGAGGTGACGGTCGACGGTGTGACTTACCGCTTCGACGAATTGGGCGAGGAGGCGCGCGAGCAGGTGACGAACCTGCAGTTTGTCGATGCGCAGATCGCTGAATTGAACGCCAAGCTGGCGGTGTTTCAAACCGCCCGCAACGCCTATCAGGCGGCGTTGCAGCAGTTGGTGCCGCGCGCCTTGCAATAGGCGGCTGGCCGGGGCCATGAAAAACCAGGTGGGCGGACGCGCAGGCGTTTGTCGACCTGGCTTTTTTATCGGCGTCCAGATTTTCAATCTAAGCTATTGGATCGCGTGCCATCCCCACCGGAATCAAGCAGGCTGCATCAAGCAGCGTGACGTACATCCTCGTAATTGGGCATCGTAGCCAAGACGCTACCCAAGCCAGTCCGCGCCGCTTGCAGATCATGCTGCGCCTGCAAACGCAGAAAAAATCCATCCGACAACTTAAAAAAGTGACAAAGACGCAGATCCGTATCCGCAGTGATGGCTCGTCCATGCATGATGATGGCGCCTATCCGTTGTGCTGGCACGCCAATTGACTTTGCCAGTCGATATTGCGTGATGCCGAGTGGATCAAGAAATTCACTCTTCAATACTTGGCCAGGCGTCGTGGACGGCACGGTGTTGCCGGTGACGATGTCGGAAAAGTCGACATGATGGAGATCGTTTCGATTGATGTTCATATTCACCTCTTAATGGTAATCACAGATTTCAATGTCGGTCGCGGTGCCGGTGCTATCATCAAAACTAAAGCAGATACGCCATTGTTTGTTAATGCGAATGCTCCATTGTCTGTCCTTGGCGCTTGCCCACCAATTTCTCCAGCATATTTCCTGGAGGAACGCGAAGATCCTGTACCAATAACGCGGCATCGATCAATGCCAGCTTCGTCTTGGCTGTGACCTGTATTTCATGCGGCAACTTTCTAACTTCATGACCATCAAAAATCGCCGCCGTTTCCTTGTTTTTGAAAGATTGTATGGACATGAGTAGACAATAACGCACGGCGAACATAACGTCAAACGTTAATGTTTGATCATCGACATTGATAGCTCTGCTATAGGGGATGATTTAGTTGTAATATTGGCGATGCTGCCACATTGGAGAAGTAGCATGGAACAAGTCCTGCGACGGGCCGGCGGCTCGCTGGTGATGACGGTGCCAAAAGCGTTTGTTGAGCAGAACAAGCTACGCGATGGCTCGCGGGTGCAATTGGAGCTGGCCGGTGCGCAGATGACAATCAGGGCATCGCGCCGGCCGCGCCATGTGCTGGCGGAACTGCTGGCGGAGATGCCGGCCGAGCTGCCGCGTGCCGAGGGCTGGGACGCGATGCCGGCCGTCGGACTGGAGTCGCAATAATGGCGTATGCGCCGGCGCACGGCGACATCATTCACTTGCAGTTCGACCCGGCCAGCGGGCGTGAAATGAAGGGAGCGCACTACGCCTTGGTAGTCAGCGCCAAGGCGTTTAATGTGCGCGGGCTGACATTCTCTGCTTGAATGCGCTGACGTCGAAGGGGCGGGGTTCACCGCTGGATTCACCTGCCGTCAGCGCCGCGCGGACCGCAGCAAGTTCTGCGTTACGCTCCTGTTCGCGGCGGATCAGGTCACGGATGCATTCGCTGTCGTTGGTGTAGTGCCCAGCGTCAATCTGCGCCTTAATCCAATCGTCTTGCTGGTCGGTCAAAATGATGGTCTTGCGCACGGTGCCCATGATGTGCAACCTCAATTCAGTATCGTGCGAAAATTATCGCACTATTGGTGCGATATGGCGCAAATTTTGTGCCGCATCCCCGGTCCCCGATTACGGCTGATTGGCGCTCTTCTTGCCGTAGCAGTGCGGGCACGATTGCTCGTACACATACTCCGGCGCCAGCTGCTGGCGCGGCGTGACCACCGAACGGCACACGAAGCACTGCACGGTTTCGGTCGGCTCCAGCTTGGGGTTGAGGGCGGTACGGTAGTCGAACACGAAGCAGTCGCCCGTGTAATGGTCGCCGCCCACTTCCTCGAAATACTTGAGGATGCCCCCTTCCAGCTGGTACACGCTGTCGTAGCCGATGTTCTGCATGTGGATGGCGGCCTTTTCGCAGCGGATGCCGCCGGTGCAGAAGGTGACCACGGTCTTGCCGGCGAAGTCGTCCTTGTGGGCGGCGATCACTTGCGGGAATTCCGTGAACTTCTTGATGCGGTAGTCCACCGTGCCGGTGAAGGTGCCCACGTCCACTTCGAAATCGTTGCGGGTGTCGACCATGACGACGGGTTTGCCGTTGTCGTCCACGCCGTTGTCGAGCCAGCGTTTGAGGGTGGCCGCTTCCACGAAGGGCGCGCGGCCGTCTTCAGGCTTGATCAGCGGCATGCGCATGGTGATGATTTCCTTCTTGATCTTCACCAGCATGCGCTTGTGCGACTGCTCTTTCGAATAGCTCTCCTTCACTTCCAGGTCGGCGAAGCGCGCGTCGCTGCGCACCCAGGCCAGGTACTGGTCGATCTGGCTGCGCGGGCCGGACACGAACATGTTGATGCCTTCCGGCGTGAGCAGGATGGTGCCCTTCAGGCCCAGCTCGGCGCAGATGGCCTGGTACTGGGGGCGCATCGCTTCCGTGTTGTCGAAAGTGATGAACTTGTAGGCGGCGATGTTGACGTGAGCGGCAGCGGCAGCGATGGCGGCAGCATGCGCTTCAGCTTGTAAAGCGTTATTAGCGGGCATGATGGTGATGAGAGGAAAAACAGGAAAGGCGACATTATACGCCTCAATATTTGATCTGGCGCCGTATTTGCCTAAAAAGTGGGCAAATCGGGGCGCTGCCGCAGATAGCGCTTGATGTTCAGCGGCGATAGTCGCTAAAATCAAACCAGTATGGTCAGAATCGGAGGGCGGGATGCAAATTTGGCAAATCCAGGAAGCCAAGGCAAGACTGTCGGAGTTGGTCAAGCGCGCACAAAGCCAGCCACAGGACATTACGCTGCATGGCAAATCGGTGGCGGTGGTACTGTCGCGTGAAGCCTATGACCGGCTCGCGTGCAGTCAGGGGTCGCTGGTGGAATTGATGGCCAGCAGTCCATTCCGGGGAGCGGACGACGTTCACTTCGAACGCGAACCCGGCATGACGCGCGAGCTTGAGTTTTGAGCTACCTGATCGACACCAACGTGTTATCGGAGCTGAAACGCAAGGTGCCTGACCAAGGTGTGCTCGAGTGGTTCGCGCAGCGCCCGCCGCAGATTTTGTACCTGAGCGTATTGACGCTGGGGGAGATCCGCAAGGGCGTCGAGGGTGTCAAGGATGCGCGGCGCAGGCAAAGATTGTCGGACTGGCTGGAGTCCGATTTGCGACAATTTTTTTACGGGCGCATCTTGAGCGTGGATGCCGCCGTGGCCGACCGGTGGGGGCGCCTGGTTGCCGACGCCGGCCGCCCGCTGCCCGTCGTCGACAGCCTGTTGGCGGCAACCGCGCTGACGCATGACCTGGTGCTGGTCACGCGCAATGTACAGGATTTTGCGGGTTTGCCGGTGCAATTATGCAACCCCTGGTCGCCGCCTTAATCGGAATCGCAAGCGCTAGGCTGCCAACGTGGTCTACGGTTGTGTTTGTGCCCGAATGACAGACTTGACCCCGCTATTCCTAATTTGATAGTCCTATTGCAAACCAAGTTCAATGGTGCTGCAAGGTGGGCGTGCAGTGAGTTGATCGCTCCCCGTCCGCGCACGGTAAAATAGCGGGTTATTGATCCAGCGGCGAACAGCGTATGAACATGGTAGCAAACGAACAAGACAGCGCGGCCCCCTTGGCCCCGGCGGCTCCCGCCGGCCCCGGCTTCGTCCACCTGCGGGTGCACTCCGAATATTCCATCGTCGACGGCCTGGTGCGCATCGACGACCTGGTGTCGGCCGCCGCCAAGGACAAGCAGGCGGCCCTGGCCGTGACGGACCTGTCCAATATGTTCGGCATGGTCAAGTTCTACAAGGCCGCCCGCGGCAAGGGCATCAAGCCTGTGGTCGGGGTCGACGTGTGGATCACCAATGACGATAACCGCGACAAGCCGTCGCGCCTGATGCTGTTCGCCAAGAACCGCATGGGCTACCTGCAGCTGTGCGAACTGCTGTCGACGGCCTGGCTCACCAACCAGTACAAGGGCCGGGCCGAGATCCGCACCGAGTGGCTGGCCGAGCTGACCACCAAGACCTACGCGCTGCTGCCCGACGATAGCCCGGCCAACGGGCTGATCGCGCTGTCGGGCGCGCACTTCGGCGATGTCGGCATCGCCATCGAAAACGGCAACCCGGCGCTGGCCGAGCAGCACGCCGAGAAATGGGCCCGCATCTTCCCCGGCCATTTCTACATCGAGATCCAGCGCGCCGGCCAGGCCAACCAGGAAACGCAGGTGCGCCACGCGGTGGCGCTGGCCGCCAGGCTGGGCTTGCCCGTGGTGGCTACCCATCCGGTGCAGTTCATCTCCAAGGACGAGTACATCGCCCACGAGGCGCGCACCTGTATCGCCGAAGGCGAGATGCTGGCCAATAACAAGCGTGTGCGCAAGTTCAACGAGCAGATGCGCTTCCTGTCGCAGGCCGAGATGCGCGAGCTGTTCGCCGACCTGCCGGCTGCGCTGCAAAATTCCGTGGAAATCGCCAAGCGCTGCAACCTGACGCTGGTGCTGGGCAAGCCGCAGCTGCCCAACTTCCCCACCCCGCCCGGCATGACGATCGACGAATTCCTGGTCGAGGAAACCAAGAAGGGCCTGGAGGAGCGGCTGCTGCAGCTGTTCCCCGACCCCGTCAAGCGCGAGCAGAACCGCGCGCGCTACGAGGACCGCCTCAAGTTCGAGAACGAAACCATCATCAAGATGAAGTTCCCCGGCTACTTCCTGATCGTGGCGGAGTTCATCCAGTGGGGCAAGAACAACGGCGTGCCGATCGGCCCGGGCCGCGGTTCGGGCGCCGGTTCGCTGGTGGCCTATTCGCTCAAGATCACGGACCTGGACCCGCTCAAATACAACCTGCTGTTCGAGCGTTTCCTGAATCCGGAACGGGTTTCGATGCCCGACTTCGACATCGACTTCTGCCAGGAGAAGCGCGAACTGGTGATCCAGCACGTCAAGGACCTGTATGGCCGCGACGCCGTGTCGCAGATCGCCACCTTCGGTACCATGGCGGCCAAGGGCGCGATCCGCGACGTGGGCCGCGTGATGGACTTCGGCTACAACTTCTGCGACGGCGTGTCCAAGCTGATTCCCTTCAAGCCGGGCAAGCCGGTGTCGATCGCCGAGGCGATCGAGGAGGAACCGATGCTCAAGGAGCGCCAGCAGAACGAGGAGGAAGTGGCGCAGCTGCTGGACCTGGCGCAGCAGGTCGAAGGCATCACCCGCAACATCGGCATGCACGCCGGCGGCGTGCTGATCGCGCCGGGCAAGCTGACCGACTTCTGCCCGCTGTACACCCAGGGCGGCGACGCCGGCGTGGTGTCGCAGTACGACAAGGACGACGTGGAGGCCGTGGGCCTGGTCAAGTTCGACTTCCTGGGCCTGACCACGCTCACCATCCTCGACCGCGCGGTACGCTACATCAAGGCGCTCGATCCCAAGGAGGCCGACTTCGACCTGGCCGCGCTGCCGCTCAACGACCGCCCATCCTACGAGCTGCTGACCAAGGCCAAGACGGTCGCCGTCTTCCAGCTTGAGTCGCGCGGCATGCAGGGCATGCTGAAGGATGCGCGGCCCGACCGCTTCGAGGACATCATCGCGCTGGTGGCGCTGTACCGTCCGGGCCCGATGGACCTGATTCCCGACTTCTGCAAGCGCAAGCACGGCGAAAAATTCGACTATCCCGATCCCCGCACCGAATCCATTTTGTCCGAGACCTACGGCATCATGGTGTATCAGGAGCAGGTGATGCAGATGGCGCAGATCGTCGGCGGCTACTCGCTGGGCGGCGCGGACATGCTGCGCCGGGCGATGGGTAAGAAAAAGGCCGAGGAGATGGCCGAGCACCGCGAGATCTTCCGCGCCGGCGCCGCCAAGGATGGCCTGAGCGCCGAGAAGGCCGACGAGATCTTCGACCTGATGGAGAAGTTCGCCGGCTACGGCTTCAACAAGTCGCACGCGGCCGCCTACGCGCTGCTGTCGTACCACACGGCTTATCTGAAGGCGCACCATCCGGCCGCCTTCATGGCAGCCAACATGTCGCTGGCCATGGACGACACGGAGAAGGTCAAGATCCTGGTCGAGGATGCGATCGACATCTGCGGCCTGACCATCCTGCCGCCGGACATCAACCAGTCCGACTACCGCTTCACGCCGGACGGCCCGCCGCCGTCGGTGACGGGCAAGAAGGTGATGCAGATCCGCTACGGCCTGGGCGCCGTCAAGGGGTCGGGCCAGAACGCGATCGAGGCCATCATCGCCGCCCGCAAGGCCGGCGGCCCGTTTTCCAGCCTGTTCGACTTCTGCAAGCGGGTCGACAAGAAGCAGATCAACCGCCGCACCATCGAGTCGCTGATACGCTCGGGCGCGTTCGACTGCCTGGGCGTGGACCGCGCCATCCTGCTCGCCTCCGTCGGTTTCGCCATGGAGTGCGCCGAGCAGGAAGCGCGCGCGGCCAACCAGGTGAGCCTGTTCGGCGGCGACGACAGCGACCTGGTGGCCCCGCCCGAATACGTCAAGTGCGCGCCGTTCACCGACCGCCAGAAGCTGGCCGAGGAAAAGATCGCGCTCGGCTTCTACCTGTCCGGCCACATGTTCGACTCGTTCGCGCCCGAGGCGCGCCGCTTCGCCCGCACCAAGCTGGCCGAGCTGGAGCCGTCGCGCGAGCCGCGCATGCTGTGCGGCGTGATCACGGGCATCCGGCCGCAGATGACCCAGCGCGGCAAGATCCTGATCGTCACGCTGGACGACAAGAGCGCCGTGGTGGAAGTGACCGTCTATTCGGAAGTGTTCGAAGAGAACAAGAAGATGTTCAAGGAAGACGAATTCCTGGCCGTGGTGGGCAAGGTGTCGGAAGACCGCTTCTCGGGCGGGCTGCGGATCTCGGCCGAAAAGGTGTTCGACATCGTCACGGCGCGCGTGCAGTATGGCCGCCAGCTGGGGCTGGTCCTGCCGACCACGCTCGACAGCCGCAAGATCGCCGACGTGCTGGCGCCGCACCGCCACGAGCAGGGTTTGCCCGTCTCGGCCCGCATCAGCCCCCAGGGCGTGGCCTGCGTGCTGCAGTTCGGCGACGAGTGGCGGGTGGCGCCGTCGGACGAACTGCAGCTGGCGCTGCAGCAGGTGCTGGGCGCGCGCGAGGTGGCGGTCGAGTATTGAGGTCGCGTCCGGCCCCGTCCGGAGCTCGCCCCCGGCGTCGAGCCGGGCGGCGCGCGGGGCGGCCCGGCTGGCGCCGGCCGGATCAGCCCTTGCCGTTCAATCCCGTGATGGCGTAACCCTTGGCGCGGATCTGCGCCAGCGGCTGGACGATGTGATAGTCGGGCAAGGTGTCATCGCCGGCCTCGTCCACTTCCACCCGTTGGGCGGTGGCCTGCCAGTCCGTGCTGATGGCTTCCTGTGGGATGGCTTTGTCTTCGGGCACGGCCAGGTAGGAAAAACTCCCGTTGTGCTCAGCTCTGCGATAAATATCCACGCGCATGTCGCTCCTCCTTGTTGGGCAGGCAGCAACAGGTGCCGGTATGGCGCCAGCTGCCGTCACCTATGGTACAGGATTTCAGCGCCCGTGGCCGTTCCCGCAATGGCGAACGGCGGAACGGCGGGGTCAAACGGCGGGGTCAGGTCTGGCATTCAGACACAGGCTCTGCGATGGGGGGCAGTTCCGGCAATCGGACACAAACTCCCCTGTACGGACGGATATGGCTTAGTCCGCGTCGGGTTGGCGGAACTGACCCGACGGACGCGGAACGGCGGGGTCAGGTCTGGCATTCAGACACAGGCTCTGCGATGGGAGGGCAGTTCCGGCAATCGGACACAAACTCCCCTGTACGGACGGATATGGCTTAGTCCGCATCGGGTTGGCGGAACTGACCCGACGGACGTGGGAACTGACCCCGACCGACGCGCCGACGGTACAAGCCGTCAGGCCAGGGCCGACAGGTACTCTTCGTCGCGGATGGCGGCATCCGGCGCCACCGGGCTGAAGTCGCGCAGCGGGGCGCCGGCCACGGGCGTCAGGCGCGGCGCTTGCAGGCCCGCATGCAGGATGGCGGCCAGCGCTTCCAGCGTTTCATGCCGCTTGCGGTATTCCGACCGTTTTTTCGAGGCGATGGTGGCCATGTCCGGTTCGGTCAGCGGCGCGCAGTCGAGCTGGTAGTCGCCGTCCGGCCGCCGCCGGGCGTCCATTTCCTGCCACAGGGCGTCGTAGTCGGCATGGACCCGGCCCTTGCGCACGGCCGTACGGGGCGCGCGGTTGGCGTTGCCCACCAGCCGCAAGTCCTGGCAGCCGTAGCTGTGGCCGAGATGGCGCAGCAAGTGCACCATCAGGTTCTTGGGACGCAGGCCGTGCAGGTCGCGCGTCGCTTCCTTGATGCGCAACAGGCCGTCTTCGTCCTGCGGCCCCTGCATGCAACCGATGCCCAGCGTCATGCCGCGCTCGCCCTGGAAGAAGGCGAACGCCACCGAAAACACCCGCTCGCCGTCCTGCAGCAGGCGCAGCATCAGCTCACCCTCGCGTTCCAGCGGCGCCACCGCGTGCAATTCCAGCTGGTAGGGACGGCCCGATTTGCCCGCCAGCGTGCCCAGCACCAGCGGTGCGCGCGCCACGCGCACCGTCAGCGGCCCCAGGCCGTGGCGCAGCACGAAGCGGTAATGGTCCTGCAGCACGGTCAGGCGCTGGGCGCAGCTGAAGGCGTTGCTCAGGTAGGGACGGTAGATCTTGTACACCATCAGCGGGTAGATCTGCACCAGCTCGTGGTACAGCGGATGGGAATTGAGCAGCTGCAGCCAGCCAAAAGTGCTTTGCCGGTTCAGGAAGGCCCGCAACGACAGCTTGAGCGAGTCGCGCAGGTAGGACAGGGCGCCGCTGCGGGCGGCCAGGCCCGTGCGGAGGGTGATCAACTGCGCCATCGGGTCGGTAGCCTGCGTCATCATGGAAAGGGAGGGCCGGAATACGGAATCGGGCATGTTATCCCCTGTGTAACATATTGTAAATTGGCAATTGCGCTTACGGCTTCCCCCTAGGGCGTACGGGCCTGCGGCGCTGCGGCGGTGCCGGCGATGCCCGGGTGTTGTGGGGGTGATATAAGTGAAACACGTAGTGGCTGGCCCTAGTGCATCGGCGGTCGTTGCCATGCATAATGCAACATAACGTTACACGTCCCTCTTATGCGTCCATCCTTGCTCCGCTTGCTGCATTACCCGGCGTTCATCGCGCTGTATCTGTTGCTCGACTGGGCCACCTATCTCTACCCCCTGTACGGCCTGAACATCACGCCGTGGAACCCGGACCCGGCCCTGGGCCTGGTGTACTGGCTGCGCTACGGGCGGCGCGCCGCGTTGCCCCTGTTCCTGGCCCTGCTGGGCGGCGAAGTGCTGGTGCGCGGCATGCCGGCCGGGCTCCTCCTCACGCTGGCCGGCGCGCTGTGGCTGACGGCCGCCTATGGCTTGATGGGCGCCACCTTGCGGCGCGACTTTTCCAGCGCCGACATGTTCGACAACCGGGGCCGCCTGTTCCACTGGGTCGCCATCGTGGCCGCCGGCACCCTGTTCAACGGGGTGGGCTACATTTCCCTGCTGACCGGTGCCGGCCTGGTGCCGCCGTCCCAGTGGGCGCTGGCGTTGATGCGCTTTGGCATCGGCGATATGGTGGGCATCCTGGTGTCGATGCCGCTGATGTGGATGCTGGCCAGCGCCGCGGGCCGGGCGCGCCTGCGCCGCATCCTGGCCCGCGGCGAGACGCTGGCCTACCTGGCGCTGGCCATGCTGGTGCTGTACGGCGTGTTCGGCTCGATCGCCAGTTCCGAATTCAAGCACTTCTATTTCCTGTTCCTGCCCGTGATCTGGGCCGCCTCGCGCCAGGGCCTGTACGGTACGGCGCTGATCGTGTTCGTGCTGCAGACGGGCATCATCGCCCTCGTCAAGTGGCATGGGGCGCGCGACCTGGCCGTCTACGAACTGCAGATGCTGGACGCGGTGCTGGCGCTGGTGGGCTTTTTCATCGGCATCGTGGTCGACGAGTTGCGCAAGGTGGCGGCCGACCTGCGCCAGTCGCTGCGGCTGGCGGCGGCCGGCGAGATGGCAGCCGCCCTGGCCCACGAACTGAACCAGCCGCTCACGGCCCTGTCGGCCTACGGCAAGGCCTGCGAGCACTTGCTCGCGCGGGGCGAAGGCGGGGCCCTGCTGCAAGATACGATAGGGCGCATGGTGGTCGAGGCGGGGCGGGCGGCCGACGTGGTGCGCCGCCTGCGCGACTTTTTCCGCACCGGCGCCATGCGCCTGGAACCGGTGTCGGCCGTCGCCCTGGTGCAGGGCATCGCCACCCAGTTCCAGCTGTCGTTCCGCCAGCATGGCATCGTGCTGACGGTACAGGTGGACCCGGCCCTGTCGCTGCGGGCCGACCGGCTGCAGGTGGAACTGGTGCTGCGCAACCTGCTCGACAACGCCAGCGACGCCGTGCTGGCGCGCCCCCCCGGCGCCCGCCGCATCGACGTGACGGCCGTGCCGGTGGCCGACGGGCGGCTGCGGCTCAGTGTGGAGGACAGCGGCACCGGCGTGTCCGAAGCGCTGGCTGCGCGCCTGTTCGAGCCGTTCGCCTCGTCCAAGGCCAGCGGCCTGGGACTGGGCCTGGTGCTGAGCCGGGCCATCGTCGAAGCCCACGGCGGCAGCCTGTGGGCCGAGGTGGGTACGCACGGCATTTTCCGATTCGATTTACCCATGGCGGCACAGGGAGAACAACTTGCCACATAATTTGACTGTCTTTATCGTCGACGACGATCCGGCCGTGCGCGACGCGCTGGGCCTGCTGCTGGGCGTGCGCGGCTACCGCACCGCCGTGTTCGCCAGCGGCGAAGCGTTCCTGCAGGCGTGGCGGCCGGACTGGGCCGGCTGCCTGCTGATCGATATCCGCATGTCCGGCATGGACGGGCTGGCCCTGCAGCAGGAGCTGGCCGCGCGCGGTTGCCAGATCCCCGTCATCATCGCCACCGGCCATGGCGACGTGGGGTCGGCGCGCACCGCGTTCAAGGCCAACGCCATCGATTTCCTGGAAAAGCCGTTCGACGACGCCAAGCTGGTGGCCGCCATCGAGGAAGGCTATGCGCGCGAGCAGCGCCACCGCGGCAGCCAGCGCCAGCGCCAGCACAGCGCCGAGCTGCTGGCCACGCTCACGCCGCGCGAGCGCGAAGTGCTGCAACTGGTGGTGACGGGCCAGCACAACCGCGACATCGGGCCGGCGCTGGGCATCAGCGTGCGCACGGTGGAAGTGCACAAGGCGCGCCTGATGAGCAAGCTGGGGGTGGACAATGTGGCCGACCTGGTGCGGCTGACCATGTCCGGCGGGCCGGGCTAGCGGGGGCGGGCCGGTGCGCCCGGCCAGGACGGCGATCCCGTCCCGTGCGGTGCGGTTGGCCTGCGCGGCGACGCTGTCTTGGCAGGTGGGCCTGGCCTGCGCGGCGCCTGGCCCGGATGGGGAAGCCTAGTCCGTCCGGCCCGCGCGGCGCCGGGCGCGCCAGGCGCGCAAGCGGCGGCTGAGCGTCAGGCGCAGGTGCAGCAGCCGGCTGCCGGTCAGCACCTGGCGCAGCTGGCGGGCGTTGTGGCGGTCGTCGGCGCTGCCGGCGGCCAGCGCGGCCAGCACCTGCTCGGGCTGGCCGAACAGGCTGGACAGGAACAGCTGGCGCAGCCGGTCCAGCAGCGCCGCGTGGCCGGCGCCGGCCAGCTGGTAGGAACTCTTGAGCGCGCTCAGGTAGAAATTGCACACGGCCGCGTCGAAGCGCCCCTGCAGCGCCGGCCCGATGCCGGCCTGCGCCAGCCCCGGCTTGACGCTGGCCAGGGCCCGCACGAAGTCCACGCACCAGGTGGCGCTGACCGTGCGCGTGATGCTGGCCGGATGCTGGCGGTAGGCCAGCAGCACGAACGGGGTGTACACCAGCTGGCGGCAGCGCGCCAGCAGCAGCGGCACCACCGACATGTCCTCGAACAGGCGCCCGGACGGGAACACGGGCTGCGCCAGCTGCAGATAGATGTCGCGCCGCACCACCTTGGTCCACAGGTGCAGCTGGCGGTCGTCGAACAGGGGAGTGAGGATGGCATCGAGCCCCGTCACCGGCTGCCCGGGCGGATAGTGCATGACGATGTCGCGGTCCTGCTGCGGCGCGTCCGGATGCCACAGGCGGAAGGCGGTGCAGATGGCGTCCGGGCGGCAGGCCGCGATCACGCGGCCCAGTTCGTCGAGCGCGCCCGGCAGCAGGCGGTCGTCGCTGTCGACGAAGGCGATGTAGTCGCCGCCGGCCAGGGCCAGGGCCGCGTTGCGGGCGTCGGCGATGCCGGCGTTCGCTTGCCGCTGCAGCACGATGCGCAGTTGCGGGTAGTCCTGCCGCACCCGCTCCACGCGCGCGGCCGTGGCGTCGGTGGAGCCGTCGTCGAGCACGATCAGTTCATGTTGCGGCCCCATCTGCGTCACGATGTGCTGCAGGCTGTCGGCGATGGTGTCCTGGGCGTTGTAGGCCGCCACCAGGATGCTGATGACGGGCGCCGGCGCGCTCACGCGTGCAAGCCCTGGGCCGCGCGCACGGTCTTGTCATCCACGCGCTGCAATACCCGGCTGTAGTTGCTGCTGGTCTGGTCGCGCGGGCTTTCCCGGTGCCACAGGTGCATCACTTCGGTGGCGAAGGCGCCGTCCTTGCGCATCACGCCCGCGTTGAACAGGCGCAGCACGGCGTCCGAATCCTCGTAACCCCAGCCCTGGAAGCTTTCGTCGAAACCGTTGATACGCTCCAGGTCGTCGCGCCAGATGCCCAGGTTGCAGCCCTTGATGCGGCGGAAGCTGAAGCGGTGGCGGCGCCGGCCCAAGTCCGGCCAGCGCGCGTGCAGCTGGACGATCTTGCTCAGGTCGCCACGCAGGCGCAGGGCCAGCTGCAGCGACAGGCTCAAACGGTTCAGGTCGAGCTGGCCGGCCACGGCGCGCGCCGTCAGCGCCTCGCTCAGCAGGATGCGGCTGCCCGTCACCATATAGCCGCGCTGGGCCAGCTTGCGGTGCTGGCGCACGAAGTCCGGCTGCGGCACGCAGTCGCCGTCCAGGAACAGCAGATAGCTGCCGCGCGCGGCCTGGATGCCCAGGTTGCGTACCCGCGCCAGCCGGAAGCCCAGGTCTTCCTGCCACACATGCTGCAGCGGCACCGGACTTTGCGCCCGTAACTGTTCGATACACTGGGCCGTATTGTGGGTCGAGCCGTCATCGGCGATAATGATTTCGAAATGGCGGTCGTCCTGGGCGAAGCAGCCCAGCAGCACGGCCTGCAGTGCGTCTGGCCGGTTGTAGGTCGAAACGATGATGGAAATGGTATAGGGTTGTTGCATGGAAACGGACAGGCCCGCTGGTTGAGGGCAGATGCACTAAGACAATAGAATGATGAATAGTACCTTATCGACGTATCCCCTTCGCACTGTTTTTATCCACAGCCTCCTGTTCAGCGTTCCCTTCCTGCTCCTGATCACCAATTCCGGTTCCGGCCTGGCCAGCCTGGTGCTGCTGGCCGTGGGCCTGTGGTGCTGGCCGGCCGGGTGGGCCGCCCTGCGTCCGCAGCTGGGCCAGGTGCGCGGCTTGCTGCTGGCGTTCGGCCTGAACCTGGCGCTGATGCTGGGCGCCTACCTGCTCGACCATGAAGTACGCCTGCGCGACCTGGAAAAACCAGTGCGCATGCTGGCCGCCGCCAGCGCCATGCTGATCGTGCTGGCGCTGCGGCCCAACCGCAAGGCCCTGTGGTGGGGGCTGATCGCCGGCACCGCCGCCGGCGCCGTATTCATCGCCTATCAGCGCTGGGGGCTGCACATGGACCGGCCCGGCGGCCTGATCAACGCCATCACCTTCGGCGACCTGTCGCTGTGCATGGGCATGCTGTGCCTGGCCGCCTCGCTCGATTTCACGGGCCGCAGCGCGCTGTGGCCGGCGCTGGGCGCGCTGGCCGGGCTGCTCGGTTCGGTGGCCACCGGTACCCGCGGCGGCTGGGTCGCCATCGTGCTGGCGGTGATCCTGCTGGCCCGTTACGGCCGGGTGCTCGCGGGCCGCCTGCGCCAGGGCGTGGGCTGGCTGGCGCTGGCCCTGTTCGTCAGTACCTATTTCATTCCGCAGACGGGGGCGCGCGAGCGTGTCGAGCAGGGCATCGCCGACGTGCAGCAGTATCTGGCCGGCGGCGCCAGCAACGCCAACACCAACGTCGGCGTGCGCCTCGAGCTGTGGCGCGGCGGCGCGTTGCTGGTGACCAGGCATCCGTGGCTGGGCGCCAGCGTGGCCCAGGTCAAGCGCGAAAAGCAGGAACTGGTGACGCAGGGCGTGCTGCCCGAGTTCGTCATGCAGTACGACCATTTCCATAACGATGCGCTGCACGCCACCGTGTTTGGCGGCGTGGCCGGCCTGCTGGCCTGGGCCGGCACGCTGCTGCTGCCGTTCCTGTACTTCCGGCGCTGCCTGCGGCGCAGCCGCCAGGGACAGCCGGCGCTGGCCGCGCCGGCCCTGGCCGGCATGTTGCTGGTGCTGGGCTACTTTGGCTTCGGCTTGACCGAAGTGATCTTCTGGACCGGCCATGCCGCCGTGTTCTATGCCGTGATGGTGTTCCTGCTGGCCGGCCTGTGCCTGAACGCGGCGCCCGCCGCGCCGGCGCCGCCCGCCTGCGCGGCGCCGGGCTGACCACCATGACCCACTACAAGGAAGCACGATGAGTCCATCCCCGGCGGCGCAGGCCCGCACCCTGGTCATTTCCCCCAACTGGATAGGCGACGCCGTGATGGCGCAGCCGCTGCTGCGGCGCCTGCGGGCGGCCCATCCGGAGCGGCCCATCGACGTGCTGGCGCCGCCTTCGGTGGCGCCCGTGTGGCGCCAGATGGCGGAGGTGGACGAGGTGCTGGAAACGCCGTTCCGCCATGGCGCGCTGCAGCTGCGCGAACGGTGGCGCTACGCGCGCGTGCTGCGCCGGCGCGGCTACGCGGATGCCTATGTGTTGCCCAACACGCTCAAGTTCGCGCTGTTGCCGTGGCTGGCCGGCATCGCGCGCCGGGTCGGCTACAAGGGCGAGAGCCGTTACGGCTTGATCAACGTGATGCACCACGACGAGCAGCCGCCCCGGCCCATGGTGGCGTTCTACGCGGCGCTGGCCGACGCGCCGCAGGCGACGTTGACGCCGGCCTGGCGCGCCGCGCTGGGCCGTCCCGCGCTGACCGCGTCGGCCGGCCAGATCGCGGCCGCCAATGCCCGTGCCGGGCTCGATCCGGCCCGTCCGCTGCTGGCGTTCGCCCCCGGGGCCGAATTCGGCGGCGCCAAGCGCTGGCCGGCCGAACACTTCGCGGCCCTGGCCCAGGCCGTGCTGGCGGCCCATCCGCAAGCCCAGATTGCGCTGTTCGGTTCGCCCAAGGACAGTGAAGTGTGCGAGGCGGTGCGGGCCGCAGCCGGCGGCACGGACGCCATCGTCAACCTGGCCGGCGCCACCAGCCTGGCCGAGGCCGTGGCCCTGATCGCGCGCGCGGCGGCCGTGGTGGCCAACGATTCGGGCTTGCTGCACATCGCCTCGGCCCTGAACCGGCCCGTGCTGGCCCTGTACGGGCCCACCGATCCCGACCACGCGCCGCCGTTCTCCGACCTGGCCGCCGCGCTGTCGCTGCGGCTCGCGTGCGCGCCCTGCCGGCAGCGCGAGTGCCCGCTGGGGCACCAGGATTGCATGCGCAAGCTGCTGCCGGACATGGCCTGGCGCAGCCTGCAGCCTATGCTGGCGCACCCTCGCTGAGGGGCGCGGCGCCGCCCAGGCGCCCCAGCGCGCCGATGGCGACCTGGGGCGGCACCGTGTGCGCGCCATCGAACTGCTGGAATTCCACGTCGTAGCCGGCCGCCGTCAGGTGGCGCGCGATATCCTGGCCCCGTTGCACGGGCAGCACGGCGTCGGCCGCGCCATGGGCAATGAACACGCGGGGCCGGCCCGTGATGCGCAGCGGCCGGGCGAAGCCGGGCGAGAATGCCAGCACGTCGCCGAACAGGTCGCCATTGGCCAGGCCGACCGACAGCGCGTACGAGGCGCCGTCGGAAAAGCCGCCGATGGCCAGCCCATGGGGCGCGATGGCGTAGTGCTGCATGGTCCAGCTTAACAACAGGTCGATGAAGGCCAGGTCCGGGCCGTAGCCGCCGCGCAGCAAGTCCCAGCTGCTGTCCAGGGCGCGCGGCGCCAGCAGGAAGGCGCCGTGCAGCATGGCGTGGCCGAGGGCCGTCGCTTCGGCGCCGCCGTCGCGGCGACCGGCGCCATGCAGCAGCAACAGCAGCGGCGCGCCCTGCGCATTGGCGTGGCCGGGGGCGTAGAACACGGTTTCACGTCCGTTGGGAAAGAGCAGCGTGTGCAGGCCGGGCGCGATGGTGGGCGCGGCCGAGGGGGGCTGGGGCCGCGCGTACAGCCGTCCTTCGCTGTAGGCGCCGTCCGGGACGGCGGAAGTGGGAGCCATGGCAGCTTGCCTGTGCGCGCAATGGACAATAACAGCAGCTTACTCCTTTTGCCGCACGCGGGGGGCGCCGGCGCTGCGTGGCGGCGACAGTGGCGGCAGAAATTAGAGGGCGCGCTCGGTTTTGCTATTTTTTGTGGCAAACAAAATTGTTACTGTTATAATGACACTGTCTTTTAGGAAACAATAATTAACAACAGAAAATAGACAGGAAACCCTACATGAAATTTGCCACCCTCCTCAAGTCGTTCGCCGTCACCGCCCTGTTTGCGGCCGCCAGCAGCCATGCCGCCACTGAACTGATCAGCAACGGCAGCTTCGAACAGAACCTGCAAGCATCCGGCACCTGGGACATCTACAACAACCTGAATGGCTGGCACGGCGCCAACAAGACCGGCATCGAGCTGCGCGACAATGTGGCCGGCACCGCTTTCGACGGCAAGAATTTCGTCGAGCTGGACACCACCGCCAACAGCGCCATGTGGCAGGAAATCAACGACGTGGCCGGCCAGCACTACACGCTGAGCTTCGCGTTTGCCGACCGCGCCGGCGTGGCCTCGTCCTCGCAGGGCGTGCAAGTGTTCTGGGGCGAGCAAAGCCTGGGCGTGTTCAACAATGCCAGCCAGTGGACCACCAAGACTTTCGACGTGACCGGCAACAAGGGCGGCACCAAGCTGAGCTTCGTGGCCGTCGGCACCAGCGACAGCCTGGGCACCTCGATCGACAATGTCTCGCTGACGTCGGCCGTGCCGGAACCGGAAAGCTACGCCATGCTGCTGGCAGGCCTGGGCCTGGTCGGTTTCCGGGCGCGTCGCAAAGCGGCCAAGTAAAGATCGCGCATCGCGCGCCGGCGCCCGTTTCGGGGGGCGGGCGAAATCAACGGCCCGGCCGCGTCAGCGCCCGGGCCGTTGTGCGTTTTGCCGCCGCCGTCGCGGCCACCGTGGCTAGGCCAGCGACATGGTCACTGTCGTGATGGCGTCGGACTGCACGCTGACGGCCTTGTCGAGCGACAGCGACGGCGTGCCGCGCGTGGCCAGGCGCAGCCGGTGGTGGCCCGGCGCCACGTTCACGCAAGACCAGATGGTGCCCGTGAACGGCTGCGGCGCCTCGTCGTCCAGCCCGATGTCGACCGTCTGCACCTGGCCATCCTTGTGGCTGAGCGAGAGTTCGATGGCGCCGCTGGCGCGGCCCGCCGCCACCGACAGCCGCACCGTTTCCAGCGACTTGTCGCTCGCGTCGCGCTGGGCACGGATGGCGTCGCCCAGCGCCGCCATGCTGGTGCTGAATTCGGCGGCCCATTTGCTCGTCTCCTCCGCCTGCAGGCGCACCGTGTCGTCCTCATACTGGCGGGCCAGTTCGAACAGGTTACGGACGTCGGCGTCGTCCAGCGCACCATGGCGGGCCAGCAGGTAGCCGGCCCACTCCAGTTCGAAGCGGCGGCTGCGGTTCTCGATGGCGACCACGGTCGTGATGTAGCGCAGCCAGCCGCTGGACCAGCCGAAGATGCGGTCGGCGCCCTGCAGCAGTCCGGCCAGGGCCAGCGCCACCACGCCGCTTTGCGTGCACTGCAGGCGCAGCGCGCTGGCGTCGCTGAAGCCGGCCGCCACCGGCAGCAGCGAGCCGACGATCAGCAGCAGGAAAGTGGCGCCGCGCACCCACCACGAAATGCGGCGCTTGACGGCGATGCTGGACCAGTACCAGCCGCGGATGGCGGCACAGGTGGCATTGGCGTGCTCGTAGATGGTCTTGAGCGCAGCGGCGGGTTGCTGGTCCTGGTACTGGTTCCAGGGCAGGAGATTGGTGTGGCTGACGTCGGTAGCGGTCATGTGGGTGGCAAGCAAGGCGGTCAATGGAAAAGAGGGCGGACATGGTGCGTCCATCAAACTGTAATGCATTTGCATCCTGTTCGCACAAGCCGGCGCATGAAAAGATGGTCTGGATGACGGCGCCGCCGGTGCCGCATCCTCCACCCAGCGATAGGAACCATCATGCACAAGCTAATCCTGATTGCACTATTGAGCGTACTGGCCCGCGGCGTAGCGGCGCAGCAGCCGGCAGCGGACACGGTACACATTCCGGCGGCGGCCGAGCGCATCGTGCTGCCCGAACATCCCTACCACATGAGCGAGGGCGACTTCTACGATTACCAGGGCACGTATGAACTGTCCAACGGGCAGACCTTGCGCCTGTCCAGCCGGGGCTACGCCATGTATGCCCAGGTGGACAACGAACGGCGCCACCGGCTGGTGGCCGCCTCCGCCAACTCCTTCGTTGCCATGGACCGCCAGCTGAAGGTGCGCATCGACCTGGGGCCGAACGATAGCGTGGGCGGCGAACTGGTGATGGTGGTGCCGGCCGCGCCCCTGGCCGGTGGCGGCGCGGGCGAGCGGCTGCTGGTGGCGTCCTTCCACTGAACCGTTGGCGCCGATGCCCAGGCGGGCATGTTCAATGGGGCGACGGGGCGGCCGGCCAGCCGGCCAGCAGGCTGGCCAGCGCCGCCTTGTCGCCCACCTCCAGTTTCAGATAAATGCGCTGCACCAGGTTGCGTACCGTCGCCGGCGCCAGGCCCAGCCGGGCGGCGATTTCCTTGCACGATAGACCCTAGCCGTAATGGACCGCCACTTGCCCTTCGCGCGGGCTCAGTTGCGCCAGCGGCGATTGCCGGCACACGCGCAGGAACAGCAGCTGGCCGACACGGCTGGCCATCACCACCACGTGCGCGCCGGCGTAGCCGCTGGCGCCGGGCCTGGCCAGCGCGGCCAGCAGGGCGGGCGGCAGGCGGGCGGCGCGCCAGTCCTGCCATTCCAGCGCCAGCAGCCGGCTGCACTGGGGCGCGCAATACTGCATGGTGCCGTCCAGCCGCGCGATGATCAGTTCCCCGTGCCCGTCCGGCGCCGCCCCGGCGGCCAGCTGGCGATTGAGCTTGAGCGCTTCCAGCAGATGCGGCATCAGTGCGCGCATCAGGCGCTGTTCGCGTGGCAGGAAATGGGCGTCGTCGCGCGCGCGGAAAAACGATAGCGCATCAACGTAGCCGCTGTCCGTATCGGGCAGCAACATGGACAGGCCGTCCTGGTGCCGGTACCGTTCGGCATAGTCGCGCAGGATAGCGCGCTGCGGGGCCCGGAACAGAGTGGGCGTGTGAAAGCTGACGGCGCGGCCGGACTGTGCGCGCAGCGTGGCCATGACCGGGTCATGACGATTGATGCTTGCCCAGTCCAGCACACTGTCCACCGGTTCGTGGTAGGTGAGGCTGGCGTGGACCAGGGCGGCGTCGCCGGAAAATTCCACCTGCATCAGGCGCGCCGAGTCGAACGGCAGCACGGCCTGTACCAGCCCCAGCGCCACATCGGGAAACTCACCGGCCGGCAGCGTGCGCGCGGCGCGGTACAGTGCCAGCAGCAGGGTGCCGTCGTGTTCCATGGCAGGTTGGCCGGGGTCGGCGCTGAGGTTGGAGATAAGATAACCTCGTTCAGTGTAGACGCTGCGCCGCCAATTGCGCGGCAACGACGCGACCCCGCATGCCCGCAGCGTCTATCGGCAATTGCCTTGCAAGCTGGCGCGCCATCGGGCCCAGTGGCGAAGCGGCGTGACCGGTACCGTATAATGTACAGAATATTGCACGTTATGTGTGAAACAGGAGGCAGTCATGGCAATTTCCGCGAGCGACATCATTTCGCTCTCGCAAGCCCGCGCCAACTTTTCCGAATTGGCCGAGGAGGTCAAGGCGGGTGCCGAGAAGATTATCACCAAGAATGGTGAGAGTTACGTCGCCCTGGTCGACGCGAACCGGCTGGACTATTACCACCGGCTGGAGCGCGAGCGCATACACCTGCTGCTCATTGACGAAGCCTCCAGAGGCCTTGATGACGTCGCTGCGGGCGAGGTGCAAGATGCACGTGGCGCGCTTCAGGCACTCAAGCGCCGTCGCGGGGTATAAGACGGCTGGACTTGTCCCGTGAAAACCTGGAGCTGTATGCGCAGCTCAACGGGGTCTTGTATCTGCTGGCAATCCGGCATCAGCGGCAAGTCTCGTTCGATTTCGCGGCCCATTGGAGCGGGCTACCACGCTAGCGTTGGGGCATTCCGTGCGCTTTCCTACATCAGGATCACGTCGTACTGTTCCTGGTGATAGGCCGTTTCCACCTGCAGCGAGATCTTCTTGCCGATGAAGTCGCCCAGCATGGCCAGGTGCTGCGATTCCTCTTCCAGGAACAGGTCCACCACTTCCTGCGAGGCGAGGATGCGGAATTCGCGCGGGTTGAACTGCTTGGCTTCGCGCAGCAGTTCGCGCAGGATTTCGTAGCAGATGGTGCGCGAAGTCTTGACCTGGCCCTTGCCGGCGCAGGCCGGGCACGGTTCGCACAGGATGTGGGCCAGCGATTCGCGGGTGCGCTTGCGCGTCATCTCCACCAGGCCCAGCGCCGAGAAGCCCGACACGGACACCTTGGTGCGGTCGCGCGCCAGCGTCTTTTTCAGCTCGGCCAGCACGGCGTTGCGGTGCTCGTTGTTCTCCATGTCGATGAAGTCGAGGATGATGATGCCGCCCAGGTTGCGCAGCCGCAGCTGGCGGGCGATGGCGTGCGCCGCCTCCAGGTTGGTCTTGAAGATGGTGTCGGCGAAATTGCGCCCGCCCACGAAGCCGCCCGTGTTGACGTCGATGGTGGTCATGGCCTCGGTCTGGTCGACGATCAGGTAGCCGCCCGACTTGAGGTCCACCCGCCGGCCCAGCGCGCGCAGGATTTCCTCTTCCACCCCGTACAGGTCGAACAGCGGGCGCTCGCCCGTGTAGTGCTGCAGGCGCGGCAGCACGCTGGGGGTGTAGGTCTGGGCGAATGCCGACAGGGCGATGTAGTTCTCGCGCGAGTCGACCTGGATGGTGGCCGTTTCCTCGTGCACGAAGTCGCGCAGCACGCGCTGGGCCAGGCTCAGGTCCTGGTGCAGCAGCGTGGTGGCGGGCTTGGTGCGGGCGCCGTTGGTGATGGAGGCCCAGGTCTTGCGCAGGTATTCGACATCGGCGCCGATGTCGGCGTCGGTCGCGTCCTCGGCCTGGGTACGCACGATGTAGCCGCCCTTTTCGTCGGCCGGCAGCAGCCCTTGCAGGCGCGCGCGCAGCGCTTCGCGGTCCGCTTCCTTTTCGATCTTCTGCGAGATGCCGATGTGGGTATCCTGCGGCAGGTAGACCAGCATGCGCCCGGCGATGGAAATCTGGGTCGACAGGCGCGCGCCCTTGGTGCCGATGGGGTCCTTGATCACCTGCACCGTCAGCACCTGGCCGTCGAACAGGATTTTTTCGATCGGGGTGGGGGCCGCGTTCTGGCCGTCGTGCGGACGCGCTTCCCAGATGTCGGCCACGTGCAGGAAGGCGGCCCGTTCCAGGCCGATGTCGATGAAGGCCGACTGCATCCCCGGCAGCACCCGCACCACCTTGCCGGAATAGACGTTGCCGGCCAGGCCGCGCGTGAGCGTGCGCTCGATGTGCAGTTCCTGCACGGCGCCTTGTACGATCAGGGCGACCCGCGTTTCCTGCGGGGTGATGTTGATCAGGATGTCTTCGTTCATGCGGCTAGGGCCTGTGGTTGGTGGGCGCGAATGGGGATCATACACGGTTCGCCATCGTTGCAACATGGCAGCGACGCCACAGTGGGGCAGGCCGCGTGGCAGGCCGCGCGCCCCTGCTGGCGTCCTTGCGCGCAGCGCGGCGCTCGTGGCGCAGCCGCGGCTGGCCGCGGCGGCCGTTCAGGGCAGGGGCAGGCCGGCCTGGCGCAGCAGCTGCGCCGTCTCGAACAGGGGCAGGCCCATGATGCCGGAATGGCTGCCTTCGATATGCTCGATGAACTGGGCCGCCAGGCCCTGGATGCCGTAGCCGCCGGCCTTGTCGTACGGCTCCTGGGTGGCGCAGTAGGCGTCGATGGCGCCCTGGCTCAGGGTGCAGAAGCGCACGTCCGACACTTGCGTGATCTGGCCGGCGAAATCGGCATGGTGCACGGCCACCGAGGTCAGGACCTGGTGGGTGCGGCCGGACAGGCGCCGCAGCATGGCCTTGGCTTCGTTGGGATTGGCCGGCTTGCCCAGGATGTCGCCGTCGAGGGTGACGGTGGTGTCGGCGCTGAGCACGGCGCGCGGCGTCAGGTGGCGCCGGTGCACCAGCGTGTAGGCGAAGGCCGCCTTCTCGCGCGCCACGCGGGCCACGTAGACGGCCGGGGTCTCGCCCGGTATCACGTCCTCGGTCACGTCGGCGCCGCGCGGGCCGTCGCTGCGCAGCAGCAGCAGTTCGAAGTCGATCCCGATCTGGCGCAGCAGTTCGCGCCGGCGCGGGCTTTTCGAGGCGAGATAGATCTTCTTGTCGACCGGTTTCATCGTTTTATTATAGTAGGGTCAGACGCGATGGTAAGGGTGGTTCTGCGTGATCGACCAGGCCCGGTACAGCTGCTCGGCCAGCATCACGCGCACCATGCCATGCGGCAGGGTCATGCTGGAAATGCGGATCAGCCCTTCGGCGCGGGCCTTCAAGGCCGGATCGAGGCCGTCGGCGCCGCCGATCAGGAAGGCCGTGTCGCGCCCGTCCTGCTGCCAGCTTTCCAGCTGCTGGGACAGGCCGACGGAGGTGAGGTCCTTGCCGCGCTCGTCGAGCGCGATGATGCGCACCGACTTGGGCAGGGCCGCCTCGATGCGCTCGCGTTCGAGCGCCATGGCGGTGGCGGCGGTCTTGCTGCCGGAACGGTCGACCGGCTTGATTTCCTTGAGCACGATGCGCAGTTCCGGCGGCATGCGCTTCGCGTATTCGGCGAAGCCCGTTTCTATCCAGGCCGGCATCTTGTGGCCGACCGCAGCGATAATCAGCTGCATCGGCCCTTACTCGGCCACTTTCTTGATGCGCTTGATGACGGTCTTGGCCGGCGCTTCCTTGTCGGCGACCGCTTTCGGCGCCTTCGGCTTGGGCGGCAGGGCCTTCAGGGCGGCGGCGGCGGCCGTGGCGCTCTTGGTGGCGGCAACCTTGACCACTTTGCCGACCGGGGCGGCGACCTTCTTGGCGGCCGGTTTCTTGGCGGCGGCGGCCGGCTTGGCGGCAGCGGCTTTCCTGGCCGGGGCTTTCTTCTCTACCACGGGCGTCGCTTCCACGGCGGCCTTGGAGGCAGCCAGGTGGCCGCTGGTTTTCTTTGGCGCCGCCTCGGCGTCGCTCTTCTTGGCGCGCTTGGCCGCGCCCAGCTTGACGGGCTTGTCGCCCCAGATCTCTTCCAGGCGGTAGTAGGCGCGGATCGGGGCCTGCATGATGTGGACGATCATGTCGCCCAGGTCGACCAGCACCCATTCGCCGGTGTCCTCGCCTTCCATGCCGTAGACGCTGCCGCCGGCATCCTTGACCTTGTCGCGCACGGACGCGGCCAGCGCCTTGGTCTGCCGGTTGGAGGTACCGGAGGCGATGGCGATGCGGTCGAACAGGCTGGTCAGGTGGGTGGTGTCGAACAGGACGATGTCTTGGGCCTTGACGTCTTCCAGGGCGTCAACGACGAGGGATTGCAGTTTTTTGATGTCCATTTAGCTTTTGTATAAATTATGTTGTTCAATATAGTCTAGCACTCGCGGGGCGATAAGCGAATTTGCCTGTTCCCCCCGTTGTAATGCCGCACGTATTTGGGTGGCGGAGATATCCACCGCAAAGTCCTGTGCCAGATAAGTCAGACCGTGCGGCGTGTTGCGGATTTGTTCAGGGCTTCCCAGCCGGCGTTTAAATTCCTGTGCCACCTCCGGCGCCACGCTGTCGAGCGCAAAGCCGGGGCGGGCCGCCACACAGAAGTGGGCGTAGTCGAACAGCTGGCGCCAATCGCGCCAGGTGCCGAAATTCTGCAACTGGTCGGCGCCCATCAGGAAGGCGACCGACGCCTGCGGTCCCAGTTCCTGGCGCACCTGGCGCAGGGTGTCGACGGTGTAGGTCGGCTGGCCCCGCTCGCTGCGTTCGATTTCCTGCAAGTCCACCACCACCGGGAACGGCTGGCCGGCGAAGGCCAGCTGCACCATCTCGGCCCGCTGGCGCGGGGTGGCCTGCAGATTGGTTTTCTGCCACGGGCTGCCGGCCGGGATCACACGCAGCTGGTCCGTTTGCAGCAGTTGGGCGAAATGGGCGCCGAGCGCGACATGACCGACATGGACCGGATCGTAACTGCCTCCCAGCAGTGCGACACGGCGCGTCACGTCGTCAGCCAGTCCCGGGGCGGCAGGAAGTCCGTGTACAGCGCCGCTTCCGGCGTGCCCGCTTCCGGCTGCCAGTCGTAGCGCCACTTGGCCAGCGGCGGCATCGACATCATCATCGATTCCGTGCGGCCGGCGCCCGACTGCAGGCCGAACAGCGTGCCGCGGTCGAACACCAGGTTGAATTCCACGTAGCGGCCGCGCCGGTAAGTCTGGAAATCGCGTTCGCGCTCGCCGTAGGGCAGGTCCTTGCGCCGCTCCAGCAGCGGCAGGTAGGCCGTCAGGAAGGCGTCGCCCACGCTGCGCGTCATGGCGAAGCAGTGTTCGAAACCGCCCGCGTTGACGTCGTCAAAGAAGATGCCGCCCACGCCGCGCGCCTCGCGCCGGTGCTTGAGGTAGAAATACTCGTCGCACCACTGCTTGAAGCGCGGATGCAGGTCGGCGCCGTAAGGCGCCAGCGCGTCGGCGCAGCTCTGGTGGAAATGGCGTGCGTCTTCCTGGAAGCCGTAATAGGGCGTCAGGTCCATGCCGCCGCCGAACCACCAGACGGGCGTGCCGTCGGCCGCGCTGGTGGCGAAAAAGCGCACGTTCATGTGCACCGTGGGCGCATACGGATTGCGCGGATGGAGCACCAGCGACACCCCCATCGCCTCCCATGGCTGGCCGCCCAGGTCGGGGCGGTGGGCCGAAGCGGACGGCGGCAGTTTGGCGCCCTTGACGTGCGAGAAGTTACAGCCGCCCCGTTCGAAGACATGGCCTTCCTCGATCACGCGCGTGATGCCGCTGCCGCCCTCGGGGCGGTCCCAGGCGTCGCGCCGGAACGGCGCCCCGTCCAGCGTCTCGAGCGCCTGCACGATGCGGTCTTGCAGCTCGAGCAGGTAAGCCTTGACGGCCGTAGGGTTGGGAGAAAGCGACATGGCGCGGTGCGGAGAAAAAAAGTAAGGGTCGATTGTACCCGTTTGCGCGTCTTTGTGATAGCAAAAACCGGACCGTGAAAATCGGGGTCAGTTCCGGCAAATGGACACGGGCTTAGCCGTAGAAAGTCAAAGGAGCTCTAAGCCGGCTTCAAAAATGGGGACGTACCCCTTTTTTGAGGGTCAGTTCCGGCAAATGGACACGGGCTTAGCCGTAGCAACTTCTACGGAAGAGTTTGTGTCTGAATGCCGGAACTGACCCCGGTTTTAGGTGTTAGTGCTTCAGGCCGCGCCAGCCGATGTCGCGCCGGCATTGCATGCCGTCGAAATGGATATGATCGACGGCGTCGTAGGCTTGCTTCTGCGCCATCTTGATGCTGTCGCCCAGGCCCACCACGCACAGCACGCGGCCGCCCGTGACCACCAGCTGGCCGCCCACTTCGGCCGTGCCGGCGTGGAAGGTGACCGATTCGGCCGTCTCGGCCGGGATGCCGTCGATCACGGCGCCCTTGACCGGGGTGTCCGGATAGCCGGCCGCGGCCAGCACCACGCCCACGGCCGTGCGGCGGTCCCACTCCAGTTCGACGGCGTCCAGCGTGCCGTTGACGGCGTGTTCCATCACGCCCAGCAGGTCGGTCTTCAGGCGCGACATGATGGGCTGGGTTTCCGGATCGCCCATGCGGCAGTTGAATTCCAGCGTCTTGGGATTGCCGGCCGCGTCGATCATCAGGCCCGCGTACAGGAAGCCGGTAAACTGGATGCCGTCCTTGGCCATGCCGGCGATGGTGGGGTTGATGATTTCGCGCATCACGCGCGCATGCATGGCCGGGGTCACGATGGGGGCCGGCGAGTAGGCCCCCATGCCGCCCGTGTTGGGGCCTTCGTCGTTGTCCTTGAGGCGCTTGTGGTCCTGGCTGGTGGCCAGCGGCAGCACGTTCTTGCCGTCGCACATGACGATGAAGCTGGCCTCTTCGCCGGCCAGGAATTCCTCGATCACGATGCGGGCGCCGGCGTCGCCGAAGCGGTTATCGGCCAGCATGTCGTCCACCGCGCGGTGCGCTTCTTCCAGCGTCATGGCGACCACCACGCCCTTGCCGGCGGCCAGGCCGTCGGCCTTGATGACGATGGGTGCACCCATGGCGTCGATGTAGGCGTGGGCCGGGGCCACGTCGGAGAAGGTCTGGTAGGCGGCCGTCGGGATGCCATGGCGGTGCATGAAGGCCTTGGCGAAGTCCTTGGACGACTCGAGCTGCGCCGCTTCTTTCGTCGGGCCGAAGATCTTCAGGCCGCGCGCGCGGAACAGGTTGACGATGCCGCCGGCCAGCGGGGTTTCGGGGCCGACCACGGTCAGGCCGATGTGCTCCTGCTCGACGAAATTGGCCAGTTCATGCAGGTCCGTGATGTTGACGTTGACCAGGCGCGCATCGCGCGCCGTGCCGCCGTTGCCGGGGGCGACATACACCATCTGGATGCGTTCCGATTGTGCCAATTTCCATGCCAGCGCGTGCTCACGGCCGCCGGAGCCGACTACCAAAATTTTCATCAGTGCCTCCAAGAAGCCCCGCCGTTCAGGGCGGGGCGATAACAAGACAGTCTCCGTGGAGCCGTCAATACAATTGAACTTTTCTGCATGTCGAACATTCTAAGCTGTATGCGTTTCAGGACTGTCGTAAGACGCCGGGGCGCTTGCAGCAACATTGATTGTTCCAGTCTGCGGTCGCCACTGGCGAGGTCGAAAGATATCCCGTAGCACTGAATAAGGAAGCTGACAGCTGCAGCTTCCCCTCTCGGACGTGAGAGGCCGGTAGTGGGAATCCCTTTGCTTTGGCACCGGGAGGACGTCAAAACGTAGAACGGAAAACGGCGGCCAGGTGGCCGCCGGAAACGCCGATCAGTCTTCGATCAGGGCGTTGGAATAGACTTCCTGCACGTCGTCCAGGTTTTCCAGCGCGTCCAGCAGTTTTTGCATCTTGACCGCGTCGTCGCCCGTGAAGACGGTCTCGGTGGCCGGCTTCATGATGATCTCGGCCACTTCGGCCTTGAAACCGGCCGCTTCCAGCGCGTCCTTGACGGTGGCGAAGTCGTGCGGCGCGCACAGCACTTCAAAGCCGCCTTCCTCGTCGGCCACCACGTCCTCGGCGCCCGCTTCCAGCGCCACTTCCATCAGCGCGTCCTCGTTGGTGCCGGGCGCGAACAGGAACTGGCCGCAGTGCTTGAACATGAAGGACACCGAGTTTTCCGTGCCCATGTTGCCGCCGAACTTGCTGAACGCGTGGCGCACTTCAGCCACCGTGCGCACGCGGTTGTCGGTCATGCAGTCCACGATGATGGCGGCGCCGCCGATGCCGTAGCCTTCGTAGCGCACTTCCTCGTAGTTGGCGCCGTCATCGCCGCCGGTGCCGCGGCTGATCGCGCGCGCCACGTTATCCTTGGGCATGTTGGCGTCGGCCGCCTTGTCGATGGCCAGGCGCAGGCGCGGGTTGGCGGTGACGTCGCCGCCGCCCATGCGCGCGGCAACCGTGATTTCCTTGATCAGTCGGGTCCAGATCTTGCCGCGCTTAGCGTCCGTCGCGGCTTTTTTGTGCTTGATATTGGCCCATTTGCTGTGTCCAGCCATGTTCAGTCTTCCTTAGGCGGTGAGTCCGTGAGGGCGACATTTTAGCATACCGCCGTCCGCCAAAACCGCCCGTCCAGGCCCGCGGCCGCCCCGGCTGGGTGTCGCGCAGGAAATAGAGGGTACTCTCGGTTTCTTGTAGGCATCTCGTCACGAGGCCATGCTACGATTTTAAGTTCCAGTAATTTTCAAACAAGAGGGGACACATGGACAGAAGGCAGTTTCTCAAGTTTAGCGGCTTCATCACCGTTTCCGTGGCCAGCACCGGCCTGGTCGGTTGCGGTGGCAGCAGCGCCCCGGCCGCCGCCAACTTGCCGCCAGCCACCGGCAGCGGCTGGAAGTTCCCGCAAAGCGTCGCCTCGGGCGATCCCCGTCCCGACAGCATCATGCTGTGGACGCGCGCCCTGCCGGCCGGCGCCGACAGCGTGGCCGCCGCCGCGGCCGGCAACGACGTGGCGATCCGCCTGGTGCTGACCGCCGCCGACAACAGCGCCCTGTTGGGCAGCAACGCGGCCCTGTCCGGTTCCCTGCTGGTGGACGAGCAACTGCCGCTGCAAGCCCAGTTCGACAATACGGTGCGCCACAAGGTCACCGGGCTGACGGCCGGCACCACCTATTTCTACCAGTTCGTGGCCGGCGACGTGCGCTCCAACGTGGGCCGCTGCAAGACCGCCCCGGCCGCCGACGCCGATGTCAGCCAGCTGCAGTTCGCCTACATGACGTGCCAGGACTGGAGCATCAACCACTGGGGCGCGATGAGCAACATCGCCACCGAAAACCTCGACTTCATCGTCCATCTGGGCGACTACATCTACGAAACGGTCGGTGAAACGTTCCAGGTCGGCGCCGTCGAGACGCGCCACGACCAGCTGGTGCTGCCCGATGGCGCCTACAAGAGCGGCACCTCGGGCGCCAAGTACGCCACCACCCTGGCCGACTACCGCTACCTGTACAAGAAATACCGCACCGACAGCCGCCTGCAGGCCCTGCACGAGCGCTTCGCCTTCATCGCCATCTGGGACGACCACGAGTTCTCGGACGATTGCTGGCAGGATGCGGAAACCTACGAAGGCACGTTCAACGCCGACGGCAGCGACCTGCACCAGCCTGGCCGCCGCCGCAACGCCAACCAGGCCTGGTTCGAATACATGCCGGCCGACGTCAGCCTCGATACGGCCTCGACCAGCTTCCAGAACATCAAGATCTACCGCGACTTCCAGTTCGGCAAGCTGATGCAACTGGTGATGACGGACGAACGCCTGTACCGTGCCGACCACGTCATTCCGGAAGCGGCCATCAACCCGGCCACCGGCGCGGCCGTGGGCAGCATCGGCGCCCGCTACCTGGTGCCGCAGGACGTGTTCAACAGCGTGGAAGCGCAAAAGATGGCCGGCGGCACCCAGATCGGCCTCGATCCGCTGGCCGTGGTCGGCATGCTGGGCACCACCCAGCGCCAGTGGTGGATGGACAAGATGAAGTCGTCCACCGCGACCTGGAAGCTGTGGGGCAATGAAGTGTCGCTGCTGCGCATGGGCCTGAACGGCGTGGACGCCATCGCGGCCCTGCTGGCCCTGAACGCGATCCCGACCCTGGCTTCGGCCATCGGCTCGACGGCCGCCGCCGTGGGCGGCAACGTGCCCGTGGCCGCCGCCATCGTGGCCGCCTCGACGGCCGGCGCCAGCGCCGCGACCGCCCAGGCCGCCGCCATGGCCATCGCCGGCGCCGGCAGCAGTGCCGCCGCCCAGGGTGCCGCCGCCGTCGGCGCCGGCTTGACGACGGCCCAGGCCGGCATCACCGTGGCCGCCTATGACGCTGCCGTGGCCGCCGCGCCGGCCGGTGCCGCTGCCCAGGCTGGCGCCGCCGCGCAAGTGATCGCCTTCGGCTGGATCAAGCCAGACATCCAGGCCAACAAGGCCGATTCCGTGTTCGTGGCCGCCTCCGGCAAGAAAGCCGCGCTGGCCCCGTTCTTCACCCGCTTCCTGGTCAACTGCGACCAGTGGGACGGCTACAACAGCGAGCGCAAGGCGCTGATGGCCCACCTGAAGAGCAACAACGTGAGCAACGTGGTGGCGCTGACGGGCGACATCCACGCCTTCTTCGCCGGCACCGTCAGCGACGACTATGACGCGGCCAACGGCGGCACGCCGGTGATGGTGGACCTGGTCACGGCCGGCATCAGCTCCGACTCCTTCTTCACCTACCTGAAGGCGGCAGCGGCGGCGCTGGGCGACATCAGCACCCTGGTGAGCTACCCGGTTGCCATCCCCGTGCCGGGCGTGGGCACGCTGAGCCTGGACTTCGACCTGCTGGACTACACCATGGGCAAGGCAGCGCCGACGGTCGACAGCATGCTGGAACAGCTGCGCGTGCAACTGCGCGGCGCGCTGGCGGCCAAGGGCTTGCCGGAAGCGCAACTGGACCCGACGGTGGCCGCCGTGCTGGCCGGCCTGAAGGCCAGCAGCGCCTTCAGCGTCAACCTGCTGGCGCTGGCGCAGCAACTGTCCGCGCTGGGCAACAACCCATGGCTCAAGCATGTGAATACGGACGCCCAGGGCTACACCGTGGTCACCCTGACCCCGGGCAAGCTGACGGCGCAGTTCAAGCAAGCGAACAAGCTGGTGGGCAGCAACGCCCCAGGCACGGTGGTCGCGCGCGTGACCACGGCCACCGTCACGGCCGGTAGCGCCGCCGTCGCCATCAGCTAAGCGATCGCGACAGCGCAACCAAAGCGGGCCCGGCGGTTATGCAGCCGGGCCCGTTTTTTTTCGGCGACAGAAAACCAGCGACGGAAAAATGGGGACGCACCCCATTTTTTCTTGAATGGGGACGTAAACACAATTTGGCGCGAAATGATAAATTCATGCCCGGCGGGCCACTTCCCCCAGTTGTCTACCGGGCCGCCTCCCCGTTTTTTTAAAATGGGGTACGTCCCCATTTTTTTACGTGGGGGAGCTGGCAAAGATGGCGGGGCGAGCGGTGTTGCTGGTTTGCCTTTACAATTCCCGCATGGATAATAGCTTGACGGACTCTTCCCCCGCACCCGGCGTGCGCGCCGCCTTTCTTGGCGGGCTGGGTTTGGCCATCGGCGGCGCCGTGCTGTTTTCCACCAAGGCCGTGGTGGCCAAGCTGCTGTACCGCTACCACATCGACGCCGTTACCCTGATCGCGTTCCGCATGCTGTTCTCGCTGCCCGTGTTCGCCGTCATCGCCGTCTGGCAGATGCGCAGCGGGCCGCCGCTGTCGGGCGCCGACCGCTGGCGCCTGGTGGGGCTGGGCTTGCTTGGCTATTACCTGTCCAGCTTCCTCGATTTCCTCGGCCTGCAGTACATTTCCGTCGGCCTGGAACGGCTGATCCTGTTCCTCACGCCCACCTTCGTGCTGCTGATGACCACCATCTTCCTGCGCCAGCACATCCGCCGCGGCCAGTGGCTGGCATTGATCACGTCCTATGCCGGCATCGTGCTGGTGTTCCTGCATGACTTGCGCGGCGGCGGCAACGTGGCGCTGGGGGCGGGGCTGGTGCTCGGTTCGGCCACGTCCTACGCCGTCTACCTGCTGTTTTCCGGCGAGATGGTCAAGCGCCTCGGCTCCTTGCGCCTGGTGTCGTATGCCATGTGCGTGTCCAGCGTGGCCTGCATCGCCCAGTTCTTTATCCTGCGCCCGGCCGCGCTGCTGATCCAGCCGGCGCCCGTGTACTGGCTGTCGCTCGTCAACGGCTTGCTGTGCACCGTCATGCCGGTGTTCATGACTATGACCGCCGTGGCCCGCATCGGCGCCAGCACGGCGTCGCAAGCCGGTATGATAGGCCCCGTTTCCACCCTGTTCCTCGGCGCGCTGCTCCTGGGCGAGCCGATCACCCCCTGGCAGCTGGCCGGCACCACGCTGGTGCTGGCGGGGATATATCAGCTGTCGAAGAAGTAGCACCACCTTGTCCTTCACCTTTATTACGGATCACGCCATGAAAACCCGCATCGCCCTGATTGCCCACGACAAGAAAAAAGACGACATGATCGCGCTGGCCACCGAATACCGCGCCTTCCTGGCCGGTTGCTCGCTGGTGGCCACCGGCACCACGGGCGGCCGCCTCGTCAACGAGGTGGGGCTGCAGGTGGACCGCAAGCATTCGGGCCCGTTCGGCGGCGACTTGCAGATCGGTTCCCTGCTGGTGGAGGGCATGATCGATTGCGTGATCTTCCTGCGCGACCCGATGACGCCGCAGCCGCACGAGCCGGACATCAACGCCCTGGTGCGCGCCTGCGACGTGCACAATACGCCGTGCGCCACCAACATGGCGTCGGCACATCTGGTACTGTCGCAGTTGCAGCTGCGCGCGCAGCCTTGATCCTTATCGTTGAGCGGAGGCCGGCATGAGCAAGGTAATCCAGATGTCCCGCACCGGCGGGCCGGAAGTGATGGAGCTGATCGACGTGACGCTGGCGCCGCCCGGCCCCGGCGAGGCACAGGTGCGCCACGAGGCGATCGGCGTCAATTTCATCGACGTGTATTTCCGCACCGGCCTGTATCCGCAGCCGCTGCCGGCCGGGCTGGGCATGGAAGGGGCGGGCGTGGTGGAAGCCATCGGCCCCGGCGTCACCGAGGTCAAGGTAGGCGACCGGGTGGCCTACGCGGGCCGGCCCAACGGCGCCTACGCCCAGGCCCGCAACATGCCGGCGGCGGCGCTGCTGGTGCTGCCCGAGCACATCGGCTTCGAGACGGCGGCCGCCATGATGCTGCAGGGCTTGACGGTGCAGTACCTGTTCCATCGTACGGTGGCGCTCAAGGCGGGCGACACCATCCTGTTCCACGCGGCCGCGGGCGGCGTGGGCCTGATCGCCTGCCAGTGGGCCAAGGTGCTGGGCGTGAACCTGATCGGCACCGTGGGCTCGGAGCAGAAAGCGGCGCTGGCGCGGGCCAACGGCGCGGCCCACGTCATCAACTACAACACGGAGAACTTTGTCGAGCGGGTGCGCGAGATCACGGGTGGCAAGGGCGTCTCCGTGGTCTACGATTCGATCGGCAAGGATACCTTTACGGGGTCGCTCGATTGCCTGGCGCCGCTGGGCATGATGGTCAGCTTCGGCAATGCCTCCGGCCCGGTGCCGCCGTTCAGCCTGGGCGAGCTGGCCTCGCGCGGTTCGCTGTTCATCACGCGCCCTTCGCTGATGAACTACATGGCCAGGCGCGAGGACCTGGAAGCGTCGGCCGCCTCGCTGTTCGGCGTGGTGGGCAGCGGCGAAGTGAAGGTGCCGGTGCGCCAGCGCTATAATCTGGCCGATGTGGCGCAAGCCCATATCGACCTGGAGTCGCGCAAGACGACGGGTTCTTCCATCCTGCTACCGTGAGCGCCATGCCTGACCATACCGACCAGCCAGTACCTGTTTCCGCCGCCGGCGACGGCTCTCCCAAGTTCGGCCGCCTGCTGATCGTGCTGGTGCTGGCCGTGATGCTGATCGGCGCCATCACGCTGGCGGCCGAGGCCTACTATTCCTGAACGGCGGGGAAGGGGGAATGCAGGCACCGCCTGCATTTCCCCGCAGTGAGTAGGCCAGCCTGCGGCAGTGCGCCACGGGTAGGGGCGCATAGCCTTGCAGCGCGCAGCCCTTATTTGACGGCCGGCGCCGTTTCCCTGGCCGCCGGTGCCGGCGCCTTCACGGCCGGCGCTTCATCCTCGTCCATCTTCGCGTCGATCTTCATCTCGACCTGGTGCGGCACGCCGCTCTGGCCGGGGAAGCCGGCGAACGCGCTGTGCACCAGCGCCGGCATCACGTGCGGCGTGGCCTGCACGCGGCTCACGTTATGCACCGTGACGTCGTACAGCTTGTGCCCCGTGTTGGAATTGATGGTGATGTTGAGCTGGCGCTCGTACTGGTGACGCACCGATTCTTCCATTTCCATGGTGCCGTAGAACAAGGGGTCATAGAAGAACGGACGGTAGCCGTAGCGGTAGTAGGGGTAGCGGCCCCAGCCCGGTCCCCAGTACGGTCCGGGCCAGAACGGGTCGGTGGCCGTCAGCACGCGGATCGGCTGGTCCACGGTCTTGAAGTGCATCCCGACCAATAACTTGGCGTGGGCCGGCTCGGCCGCCTGGTGAAAGCCCAGCTTGCCCAGCTCGTTGCGCACCAACACCTGATAGCTGCGGTATTCCAGTGTGTCCTCGTTGGCCGGCGGCGCGGCGAACACGTAAGCCTTGTCCTGCAAGTCCGCCGGCCAGTCGTTGAAGGCGGTCACGTCGCTGCGTATCGTCGTCGCGCAACCGCTCAACAGCAGGGTGGCGGCAGCCGCCACGATGGCGAATGATTTCATGGCATTGCCCTTCCACAATGAATGTTCCATGTTTTAGTCTACGACGAAGTTGTCGTTAGCGCATGATTATTACAGAATGTTACGGCCAGCGGGAAACCTGCAACTAATCTGCGTTCCACAGCCCAAAACCCATCGCGGCGGGTCTGGTATTGGTAAAATAGGCCCTTGATCCCGCCTACCAGCAGAGCTCCCATGCGCACAGACAGCAGCCCCCAGACCATCTTCCGCAAGGATTACACCCCGCCGGCCTATCTGGTCGATACGGTCGAACTGGGCTTCGACCTTGACCCGGCCCGCACCATCGTCGCCAACCGCATCACCATGCACCGCAATCCGGCCAGCAAGAGCCGCGACATCGTGCTGCACGGCGAGGAGATCGAGCTGGTACAGCTGCGCCTGAACGGCAAACTGCTGACGGCCAGCCAGTACCACCTGACGCCGTCCTCGCTGACCATTCCCAAGGCCCCGGCCGAGGCGGTGCTGGAGATCGAAACCCTGTGCGCGCCCGTGCAGAACACGACGCTGTCGGGCCTGTACGTCTCGAACGGTAATTTCTTCACCCAGTGCGAGGCCGAAGGCTTCCGCCGCATCACCTATTTCCCCGACCGCCCGGACGTGATGGCCAAATACACGGTCATGCTGCGGGCCGACAAGCAGCTCTATCCGGTGCTGCTGTCGAACGGTAACCTGATCGAAGAGGGCGACTTGGGCGACGGGCGCCACTACGCCAAGTGGGAAGACCCGTTCAAGAAGCCGTCCTACCTGTTCGCCCTGGTGGCGGCCCGCCTCGTGTGCCAGGAAGAGCGCTACACGCTCAAGTCCGGGCGCGAAGTGCTGCTGCAGGTATGGGTGGAGGAGGGCAACCTCGACAAGACCGACTACGCCATGCAGTCGCTGAAGAACTCCATCCGCTGGGACGAGGAACGCTTCGGGCTGGAGCTGGACCTGGACCGCTTCATGATCGTCGCCGTGGGCGACTTCAACATGGGCGCCATGGAGAACAAGGGCCTGAACATCTTCAACACCAAGTTCGTGCTGGCCAACCCGCGCGTGGCGACCGACATCGACTACGCCGGCATCGAAGCCGTGGTGGGCCACGAGTACTTCCACAACTGGACCGGCAACCGCGTCACGTGCCGCGACTGGTTCCAGCTGTCGCTGAAGGAAGGCCTGACCGTGTTCCGCGACCAGGAATTCTCGGCCGACATGATAGGCACCGACACCGGCCGCGCCGTCACCCGCATCGACCAGGTGCGCACGCTGCGCCAGGCCCAGTTCCCGGAAGACGCTGGCCCCATGGCGCACCCGGTGCGGCCCGACTCCTTCGTCGAGATCAACAACTTCTACACCGTGACCGTGTATGAAAAAGGCGCCGAAGTGGTGCGCATGTACCAGACCTTGCTGGGCCGCGACGGCTTCCGCAAGGGCATGGACCTGTACTTCGCACGGCACGACGGCCAGGCCGTGGAATGCGACGACTTCCGCGCCGCCATGGCCGACGCCAACCGCCGCGACCTGACCCAGTTCGAGCGCTGGTACAGCCAGGCCGGCACCCCCGTGGTGACGGCCAGCACCCATTACGACGCCTTCTCCCGCAGCTACGAAATCACGCTCAGCCAGCACTGCCCGGCCACGGCCGGCCAGCAGGACAAGCTGCCGTTCCACATCCCCGTGGCCGTGGGCCTGCTGGGCGCGGACGGCAAGGACTTGCCGCTGCGGCTGGACGGCGCGCCGTCGGCCAAGCGCGCCCCCACCACCGTGGTGCTGGAACTGACGGAGGCAACGCAGACCTTCCGCTTCAAGGGCATCGACGAGAAGCCCACGCCGTCGCTGCTGCGCGGCTTCTCCGCGCCCGTGGTGCTGGAATACGACTACACGGACGCCGAACTGCTGCACCTGTTCAGCCACGACAGCGATCCCGTCAACCGCTGGGAAGCGGGCCAGCGCCTGGCCATGGAACGGCTGCTGGTGCTGACCAGCGCCGTCGCCGCCGGCGACTCGCTGGCGCTGGACGACACCTTCATCGCCGCCTTCCGCAACGTGCTGACCGATGCCGCGCTGGACCCGGCCTTCCGCGAGCTGGCCCTGATCCTGCCGTCGGAAACCATCATCGCCGAGCAGGTGCCCGTGGTCGATCCGCAAGCGATCCATGCTGCGCGCCAGTTCATGCGCCGTACCATCGGCGCCGCGCTGCGGCCGGAACTGCTGGCCCAGTACCACGCCAACCAGACCCCCGGCGCCTACAGCCCGGACGCCATCTCGGCCGGCAAGCGGGCGCTGAAGAACCTGGCCCTGTCCTATCTGCTGACGGCGCCGCGCGAGCAGGAACTGGCGCTGGCGCAGGAACAGTTTGCGCAGGCGTCCAACATGACGGACCGCGCCGCCGCGCTGGCGGCCCTGATCCACAGCGGCACCGACGCCAGCGCCAGCCTGCACAGCTTCTACGCCGACTTCGAGCAGGACGCGCTGGTGATCGACAAATGGTTCGCCATGCAGGCCGCCGCCCCCGGCACCGACGTGGCGGCCGTGCGCAAGCTGATGCAGCATCCGGCTTTCACGCTGAAAAACCCGAACCGGGCCCGCAGCCTGCTGTTCAATTTCGCCAACGGCAATCCGCCCCAGTTCCACGCGGCCGACGGCAGCGGCTACGACTTCTGGGCCGAGCAGGTGATCGCGCTCGACAAGATCAACCCGCAGGTGGCGGCCCGCCTGGCGCGCAGCATGGACCGCTGGCGCCGTTACGTGCCGGCGCTGCAGGTGCACATGCGCCACGCGCTCGAGCGCGTCGCCTCGCGTTCCAAGCTGTCGAACGACGTGCTGGAAGTGATCAGCAAAGCCCTGTCCAACTAATTATTTTCACCAACCAAGGGAATACATGAAACGCATCAGCCTCACCCAATACCTGGTCGAAGAACAGCGACTCAACAACACGATCCCGGCCGAACTGCGCCTGTTGATCGAAGTGGTCGCGCGCGCCTGCAAGACCATCAGCCACTCGGTGGGCAAGGGCGCGCTGGGCGAAGTGCTAGGCACGGCCGAGACGGAAAACATCCAGGGCGAAGTGCAGAAGAAGCTCGACATCATCTCCAACGAAATCCTGCTGGAAGCGAACGAATGGGGCGGCCACCTGGCGGCCATGGCGTCGGAAGAGATGGAATCGATCCACCCGATCCCGAACCGCTATCCCAAGGGCGAATACATGCTGCTGTTCGATCCGCTGGACGGCTCCTCCAACATCGACGTCAACGTCTCGATCGGCACCATCTTCTCCGTGCTGAAGGCGCCGGAAGGCATGGGCGAACCGACCGAGGCCGACTTCATGCAGGCCGGCAGCAAGCAGGTGGCCGCCGGCTACGCCGTGTACGGCCCGCAGACCATGCTGGTGCTGACCACCGGCCACGGCGTGAACTGCTTCACGCTCGACCGCGAGATGGGTTCCTGGGTGCTGACCCAGCGCGACATGCAGATCCCGGCCAAGACCAAGGAATTCGCCATCAACATGTCCAACATGCGTCACTGGCATCCTCCCGTCAAGCGCTACGTGGACGAGCTGCTGGCCGGCGACACGGGCCCGCGCGGCACCAACTTCAACATGCGCTGGATCGCCTCCATGGTGGCCGACGTGCACCGCATCCTGAACCGCGGCGGCATCTTCATGTACCCGGCCGACCTGCGCGACACGTCCATGCCCGGCAAGCTGCGTTTGATGTACGAAGCGAATCCGATGGCCTTCATCGTCGAGCAGGCCGGCGGCGCGGCCACCGACGGCCAGCAGCGCATCCTCGACATCGCACCGCACAAGCTGCACCAGCGCGTGCCGGTGTTCCTCGGCTCGCGCGACGAGGTGGCCGTGGTGACCGGTTACCACCAGGGTTGATGCGGACATAGTCCAATTGGTGCCCGATACAATGACAATTTTTCAATGTCTCAAAAAATTTTGCATCGGGGACTAGCGGAGTCCAAGAATTATTTGTTAGAATGCGGGACTTCGCCGCTTTAGCTCAGTTGGTAGAGCAGTTCATTCGTAATGAAAAGGTCGCCAGTTCGATTCCGGCAAGCGGCACCAAGGATTCAACAAACAACCCGCGTTCTCGCAAGAGGCGCGGGTTTTTTGTTGGTGCGCCCGGCAAGGGCGCACTCCTATGGGTGCAAGTCCCGTCGCCAGCTGGCCACAGTGAGAGAAGGGGCGGCGGCCGCTGCGCTCCCTCGCCGCCTGGCCTGCCCCGGATCAAAAAACCATCGGTGCCAACACGCATCTTTGCGTTAACCGATTGCCCATCCACTGATATCTTGCCTCGCCCCCCCCTGATCCCGCCGATGTGGCGGCCAGGGACACGTTTGCATCGACCTCTCCAATTTTTCATGGCTCACCTTGACATGGCCTCCCAATTTGCCTACTATCTATTGGAACGTTCCAATTCGAGCGTTCAGGCAATTTTTTCGAGGAATTTGAGATGAAAAAGCTAGGCTGGGTATTAGTAGGGGCAAGCACGATTGCACGGGAATGGATGATCTCTGCCATTCGTGAACAGGGCGAGGGTGACATCGTCGCCGTGGTCAGTAGCGATGCCGGGCGCGGGACGCAATTCGCGGCCGAGCATGGCATCCCGGCCAGTTTCACCGATCTCGCGCAGGCGCTCGCCCAGCCCGGGGTAGACGCGGTCTACATCAGCACCACGAACGAACAGCATCTGCCGCAAGTATTGGCGGCGGCGGCGGCCGGCAAGCACGTCCTGTGCGAAAAGCCGCTGGCCCTTACCGTGGCCGATGCGCGCCACATGGTGGCCGCTTGCGCCGCCGCCGGGGTCGTCCTGGGGACCAACCATCACTTGCGCAACGCGGCGACGCACCGTCGTCTCCGTAGCCTGATACAGGAAGGCGCCATCGGCCGGCCGCTGTACGCACGCGTATTTCATGCCGTGCATCTGCCGCCCCACCTGCAAGGCTGGCGCCTGCATTCGCCGCAAGCGGGCGGCGGCGTCATTCTGGATATCAGCGTGCACGACGCGGATACCTTGCGTTTCATTTTGGACGACGAACCGGTCAGTGTTGCGGCCCAGGGGAGCGTTGGCGCGGCAGGTGGTGGCGGCGCTGCACTGGAAGTTGGCGTGATGGCCACGATTCAGTTCAGCAAGGGGGTACTGGCTCAGATTCATGACGCGTTCGACGTGCCATATGCACCCACAGGGTTGGAAGTGCATGGCAGCGCCGGCTCCATCGTGGCGCGCGACGTCATGACGCAGCGCGCCATCGGCGAGGTGTTCCTGCGGAATGCCGACGGCGAAGTGCAGGTGCCGGTCGAGCACGAAAACCTTTATGTGAGTTCGGTGCGGGCCTTCCACGCAGCCATGCGCGGCGCCGGCCAGCCTTCGGCGGGCGGGGAGGATGGTGTGCGCTCGCTGGCGACGGCACTGGCCATAGAACAGGCTTGCCGCCATGGAAAACGCGTCTCGGTGGATTGGGAAAAATAATGAAACCTATGTCAAAAGTGATAACGGCGGCCGCCGCCGCGCGCCTGATCAACGATAACGATGTCGTGAGCGTCAGTTCGTCCAGTGGTCTTGGATGTCCGGATGCCGTGCTGGCAGCCATCGGCAACCGGTTCCAGGAAGAGCGTCATCCGCGGGCGTTGACCATGTTGCATCCGATCGCCGCCGGCGACATGTACGGCATCCCAGGCATCGACCACCTGGCACAGGCCGGCCTGATCGACACCATCCTGGCGGGCTCCTACCCCAGCGGCCCTTCGTCGCTGCCCATGCCCGCGATCTGGCGCATGATCGCGGGGAACGAGATTCGTGCCTACAATATACCGAGTGGCGTCATGTTCGACATGCACCGCGACGCGGCTGCCAAGCGCCCCGGCGTATTGACCAAGGTCGGACTGGGCACCTTTGTCGATCCGGAGCAGCTGGGCGGCGCGATGAACGCGCTGGCGGCGGCCACGCCCGTCGTGGAAAAAGTATCGTTCGATGGGGACCAATGGTTGTACTTCCGTGCCATCGTGCCACGCGTGACCATTGTGCGCGCCACCACGGCCGACGAGCGCGGCAATCTGTCCTACGAACATGAAGGGGCATATCTGGGCGGGCTGGATCAGGCGTTGGCAGCCCGTAACAACGGCGGCATCGTCATCGCCCAGGTCAAGCGCGTCGTCAAAGCGGGTTCGATCGCGCCGCAGCGGGTACACATTCCTTGCAACCTGGTGGACTATATTGTGGCCGCGCCGGAACAGGCGCAGACAACGCAGACGCCTTACGATCCCGCCATCAGTGGCGAGGTCAGCCGTCCCCTGGCGGAATTCGACTATACGCCATGGGGGCCCGAAAAAGTCATCGCGCGCCGCGCCGCGCAGGAGCTCGGCAGCGGCAACGCCGTCAATCTCGGCTTTGGCATCTCCGCCAACGTCCCTCGCATCGTGTTGGAAGAGGGCCGGCACGGCGAGGTGACGTGGGTGATTGAACAAGGAGCCGTGGGCGGCGTTCCCCTGCTGGGATTCGCCTTCGGTTGTTCAGCGAATGCCGACGCCATCATGCCTTCATCGGCGCAATTCACCTACTTCCAGGGCGGCGGCTTCGACGTGTCCTTACTGTCGTTCCTGCAGATCGGTGCGGACGGCAGCGTCAATGTCTCGCGTCTGCCAGCCAAGCCCTACCTGACCGCCGGCTGCGGCGGCTTTGTCGATATCACTACCCATGCCCGGCGCCTGGTGTTTTCCGGCTTCTTCACGGCCGGGGCTGTCGTCCACGCCGCGGACGGCGAGCTGCATATTGAACGCGAAGGCAAGATGCGCAAATTGGTCGACGCCGTTGATCACATCACCTTCAGCGGCAAGATGGCGCGTCAGCGCGGCCAGCACGTGCTCTATGTGACGGAACGGTGTGTCATGCAGTTAATGCCGGACGGGCTGGAAGTGATCGAGATCGCCCCAGGCGTCGAGCTGCGGCGCGACATATTGGACCTGGCCGACTTCCCGCTGCGGGTCAGTCCACAGCTGCGCCTGATGGACGCCGCTCTGTTTGTCGATGCGCCGATGGGCTTGCGCCTGAAAGGGGAGCCAAATGAATGACCAGGGGGCCATCACTGTCGGCGAAGCCGACGGCATCGTCACCGTGAGCCTGGCGCGTGCCGCCAAGCTTAACGCCTTGACGCCGGCCATGTTGGAGCAACTGGCGCAAGTGGCGTTGGCGCTCGATGCCCGCAATGACGTGCGCTGCGTCATCCTGACCGGTGAAGGCGAGCGCGCCTTCTGCGTCGGCGCCGATATTACGATCTGGGCCGAACTGGCGCCGCTCGATATGTGGCGTCTGTGGACCCGGCGCGGTCACCACGCGTTCGACCTGTGGGCCAGGTTGCGTCCGCCCGTGATCGCGGCATTGAACGGCCATGCGCTGGGCGGCGGCCTTGAACTGGCCGCAGTCGCGGACATCCGTATCGCCGACCCGCGTGCCACATTCGGCTTGCCCGAAGCATCCATCGCGACCTGTCCCGGCTGGTCCGGCACCCAACGCCTGAGCAAGCTGATTGGCGCCAGCCGCGTCAAATACCTGGCCTTGACCGGCAAGCGCATCAGCGCAACGGAGGCCTGGCGCCTTGGACTGGTGCATGAAATCGCCGGCGAGGCTGGCGCGCTGGTGCAGGCCCAGGAACTTGCCCGCGAGATCAGCCGTCTGGCCCCCATTTCGTTGCAGCTGACCAAACAATTAATCGACGCCGCCAACGGCGAGGGCCTGGCCGCCACGCTGGAAGCGATGGCCGGCGCCGTTGCCGCGGCAACGCGCGATGCGGGAGAGGGGCTGGCCAGCTTCCGCGAAAAACGCCCCGCCCACTATCAAGGAGAATGAAATGACGCAAACAACTTCGGCGCAACAGCTCTACACCATGGCGCCGCCGGCATCGCCTGCACCGCCCTATGTTGGCCGCTTGCTGATTGCCGGCGAGTGGCGCGAGGCACTTGGCGGCCAGCGATTGGATCGTTCCAGTCCGGCCCATGGGGTGGCAGTAGCCAGTTATGCCGCCGCCACCCCGGCCGATGTGGCGCTGGCGGTAGGTGCCGCCAGGAATGCCTTGCGCAAGGGGGCTTGGCCGGCGATGAAGGGGGCCGAGCGTGCCGGTCTGCTGTTGCGCGTTGCCGACGGCATCGAGGCGCGTCTGGAGCAGCTGGCGATGCAGGAGACGATGGAGTCCGGCAAGCCCTTGAGCCAGGCCCGGGGCGAAGTGGCAGGATGCGCCGGTTTGTGGCGCTACGCGGCGGCGCTGGCGCGCACCCTCTGCGGCGAGAGCTATAACAGCCTCGGGGAGGACATGCTGGGCGTGGTGTTGCGCCAGCCGGTTGGGGTGGTCGGCATGATCACGCCGTGGAATTTCCCGCTCTGGATACTGTGCCAGAAACTGCCGTTCGCCCTGGCCGCCGGTTGCACGGCCGTGGTCAAGCCGAGCGAGCTGACATCGGGCACCACGCTGATGCTGGGCGAGATATTGCTCGCAGCGGGCCTGCCGGCGGGCGTCGTCAACATCGTCACGGGACTGGGACCGGATGCGGGCCAGCCGTTGGTGGAGCATACCGAGGTGGACATGATCTCCTTTACCGGTTCCACACGGGTGGGACGCGAGATCGGCGCCATCGCCGGCCGCCAGCTCAAGAAGGTGGCGCTGGAGCTGGGCGGCAAGAATCCGCAGATCATCTTCCCCGACTGCGACTGGGAAGCGGCGGTTGACGCAGTCGTGTTCGGCGTCTATTTCAACGCCGGCGAGTGCTGCAATAGCGGCAGCCGCATCCTGGTTCACGAGTCCATCGTCGAACGCTTCTCGCAGGCAGTGATCGAGCGCGCCCGGTCCGTGCCGGTGGGCGATCCGCTGCACCCTGAGGTCAAGGTGGGCGCGATGGTCAGCGGCCAGCAATTGGAGGGGGTACTGCACAGCATAGAGGCGGCGCGCCAGGCCGGTGCGCAAGTGGCGCTGGGAGGCGAACGCTATGCAGGCAGCAGTGGCTACTACCTCCAGCCGACCGTCCTGTGTGGCGTGACCCCGGACATGACCGTCGCCCGTGAAGAAGTGTTCGGTCCCGTGCTTGCCGTGCTCAGTTTCCGCGATCTCGATCACGCGATTGAGTTGGCAAACGATACCTTGTACGGCCTGTCGGCGGCCGTCTGGAGCCGGGATATCGATACTTGCCTGGGCGCGGCGCGCCGCATCGATGCCGGCACGGTATGGGTCAATTCCTTCCTCGACGGTTACCCGGAACTGCCGTTCGGCGGCTTCAAGGCCAGCGGCGTCGGGCGCGAGCTGGGACGGCAGGCGGTCGAGGACTATACCGAAACCAAGAGCGTGCAGCTGCACATGGGGCCTCGTACCGGCTGGTGGCTGCCACGCTGATTTGAACGGATGCAAGCGGCAGATTTTTGTAGGGCGCGTAACAACTAACTAGTGGATCGATGCGGCACAGACCGCATCCAATTCCCGGCTTCGGCGCGGAAGCAAATTCGACATTTTTTGGAGACGAAGATGAAACGGAACACCCTGACGGTAATGGCTGCGGCATTGGCACTGGCGACGGCGGCGATGGGCGCGCATGCGCAAGAGAAGACGGTCGAAGTGGTGCATTGGTGGACCTCGGGTGGGGAAGCGGCCGCCCTGAAGGTGCTGAAAGAGGATGTGGTCAAGCGTGGCTACAGCTGGAAGGACAGCGCGGTGGCCGGCGGTGGCGGCGACCAGGCCCGCACCGTGCTGCGGGCCCGCGTGGCGGCCGGTAATCCTCCCGACGCGATGCAGATGCTGGGCTTTGCCGTGACCGACTACGCCGAGGAGGGCTTGTTGGGCAACATCGACGCCGTGGCCAACAAGGAGGGCTGGGACAAGCTGGTGCCGGCCCCGGTCCAGAAATTTTCGAAATACAAAGGCCATTGGGTGGCCGTGCCGGTCAATATTCACCGGACCAACTGGATTTGGGCCAACAAGGCGATCTTCGACGAGCTGAAGCTGACGCCGCCGAAGACGTTCGACGAGATGGTGGCGATCGCCGACAAGATCCGCAAGGCCGGCTACATCCCGCTGGCACACGGTGGCCAGGCGTGGCAGGAAGCGACCATCTTTGACAGTGCGGTGCTGTCGGCCGGCGGTCCGAAATTCTACAAGCAAGCCTTGATTGACCTTGACCCCAAGGCGCTCGGCAGCAAGACCATGGAGAAGGCCTTCGAGCAGATGCAGAAGCTGCGCACCATGGTCGACCCGAACTTCCCGGGGCGCGACTGGAACCTGGCCACCTCGATGGTCTATCACAAGAAGGCCGCCATGCAAATCATGGGTGACTGGGCCAAGGGCGAGTTCGAAAAGGGCCACATGAAGCCCAACGTCGATTTCCTGTGCTTCCAGTATCCGGGCACCGAAGGCAGTTTCATCTTCAATTCGGATCAGTTCGGCATCTTCAAGGTGGGCGACAAGCAGCTGGCCGGCCAGGCCGTGTTTGCCAGCGCCGTGCTCGACAAAGGATTCCAGGAGAAATTCAACATCGTCAAAGGCTCGATTCCGGCCCGCACCGATGTACCGATGGACAACTTCGACGAATGCGGCAAGAAGTCGATGGTCGATATGAAGCAGGCCATCAAGGACAACACCATGCTGGGCAGCTTTGCGCACGGCCACGCGATGCCCGATGCCGCCAAGGCGGCGGCGATCGACGTCATTACCAAGTTCTTCAATTCGGGTAAGTCGCCGGCAGAAGCCACCAAGCAACTGGTATCCGCCATCGCCAACAGCAAGTAAGACAGGCGGTCGTTGCATCGGACAGGCGCGGTCGTGCCGCGCCTGTCTGGCTTTCCCCTTTTCTTGATAGGTAATACGATGTCTGCATCCACCCACAATGCCACGCCAGGGCGCAGTTGCGCCGACTGGCTGGAGCAACAGCTGCCCAAGCTGGTGTTGGGCCCTAGCGTCCTGGTGACCCTCGTTTTCGTCTACGGCTTCATCGCCTGGACCTCCATACTGTCGTTCACACTCTCGAAGTCCTATGCCCGCTTCGACTGGGCCGGCTTGCTGCAGTACACCCGCGTACTGACCCACGACCGCTGGCAGGTTGCGGTCCATAATCTGCTGGTTTTCGGTTCGCTGTATATCACCATCTGCCTGGTGATCGGCCTGTTGCTGGCCATCCTCATCGACCAGCGCATCCGCCAGGAAGGCAGCCTGCGCGCGATCTTCCTCTATCCGATGGCATTGTCATTCATCGTCACGGGCACCGCCTGGAAGTGGATGCTCAACCCTGGCCTGGGCATAGAGAAGCTGGTGCACGATTGGGGCTACACGGCTTTTCGCTTCGACTGGATCATCCAGGAGGACATGGCGATCTACACCATCGTCATCGCCGGCGTATGGCAGGCGTCGGGATTCATCATGGCGATGTTCCTGGCCGGCTTGCGCGGTATCGACCAGGACATGATCAAGGCCGCATCGATCGACGGCGCCACGCTGCCCCGTATTTATTGGCGCATCATTATTCCCCAGTTGCGACCGGTATTCCTGTCGAGCTTTGTGATCCTGTCGCACCTTGCCATCAAGAGCTATGAACTGGTGGTCGCCCTGACCGGCACCGGGCCAGGCTACGCGACGGAACTGCCGTCGACCTTTATGTACGCCCATACCTTCACCCGCAACCAGCTCGGCATGGGCGCTGCAAGCTCGGTGATGATGTTGCTCACTGTGGCTGCAATCATGGTGCCTTATCTGTATTCCGAAGCCCGTTCCGGCGGCGCCAAGGCCCACTGATCTCAAGGAGTATCGTTATGTCCAAATCTCATTTGCAAAGTCCCTTGATGGTGCAGGGGCGGCGCGGCCGGGTGTCGCGGGTTTTGATCTACGGCATGTTGCTGTTCATGGCGGCGGTCTACCTGATGCCGCTGATCGTGATGTTGCTGACGTCGTTCAAACCGCTGACTGAAATCTATGACGGCAATATTCTGATGCTGCCCCAACATTGGACCGGGGCGGCCTGGACCAAGGCCTGGGGCGAGGCCTGTGTCGGTCTCGAGTGCAATGGCATCAAAGGCTATTTCTGGAACTCGACCAAGATGGCATTCACGGCGGTCGCCCTGTCCACGCTGATCGGCGCCTTCAACGGCTACGTGCTGACCAAGTGGCGCTTTCGCGGCTCGAACCTGCTGTTCGGCCTGATCCTGTTCGGCTGCTTCATTCCATTCCAGATCGTGCTGATCCCGATGGCGGCGTTCCTGGGGAAAGTGGGGCTGGCATCGTCCACCACTGGCCTGGTGTTCGTGCACGTGGTGTACGGCATTTGCTTTACCACGCTGTACTTCCGCAATTACTACATTGCCTTCCCTGACGAACTGGTGAAGGCAGCCATGATCGACGGCGCCCGCTTCTTCCGCATTTTCTTCCGCATCCTGTTGCCGTGTTCCGGTCCCATTATCGTGGTGACGGTGATCTGGCAGTTCACCAATATCTGGAATGACTTCCTGTTTGGCGCATCGTTCACCAACGGCGCCAGCGCGCCGATCACGGTGGCGCTCAACAACGTGGTCAACACCTCGACCGGCGAGAAGGAATACAACGTCCACATGGCCACGGCCATGATAGCCGCATTACCAACCCTGCTGGTCTACATCTTTGGCGGGCGCTACTTTGTGCGCGGCCTGATGGCCGGCTCTGTGAAAGGTTAAATCATGTCTTCCCTGCAAATCCTGGACGTCTGCAAGCAGTACGGTTCCACCGAGATCCTCAAGAAAATCAATATCGAAATCGAGCATGGCGAGTTCCTGGTCCTGGTCGGCCCTTCCGGTTGCGGCAAGTCCACCTTGCTGAGCATGATCGCGGGACTGGATTCCGTGAGCGGTGGCGAGATCCGGATCGGCACGCAATGCGTCAACGAATTACACCCCAGTAAGCGCGACATTGCGATGGTGTTTCAGTCCTATGCGCTGTACCCGAACATGACAGTCGAGCAGAACATCAGCTTCGGCATGGAGATGCGCGGCGTGGCCAAGGAAGAGCGCAGTCGCGCCGTCAAGGAAGTGGCACGCATGCTGCAGATGGAAACCTTGCTGACGCGCCGCCCCGGCCAGCTCTCCGGTGGTCAACGGCAGCGCGTCGCGATGGGCCGGGCACTGGTACGCAAGCCCAAGATATTCCTGTTCGACGAGCCGCTCTCTAACCTGGATGCCAAGTTGAGGGTCGACATGCGCACCGAAATCAAGAAGCTGCATCAACGCCTTGGCGCCACCATTGTGTATGTCACCCATGACCAGATCGAAGCCATGACGCTGGCCACCCGCATCGCGGTAATGAAGGGCGGCGAGCTGCAGCAGCTGGGGACCCCGTCCGAGGTCTACAACACGCCCGATACCATGTTCGTGGCGACCTTCATCGGTTCGCCGTCGATGAACCTGATTCCGGCCCGCATCGAGCAAGCGGGCGCCGACCTGGCTCTGGTGTTCGACGGCAAGGAGGGCGTGCCTGCCATGCGGATGACGTTACCGCCGCAAAGTGCCGCGGTGCAGCGCTATGCCGGACGCCAGGTTATTGCCGGCCTGCGGCCTGAGGCCATCGGTAATGGCAACCTGGTCAAGAGTCACGCCACACGGGAAGTAACGGCGCTGGTGGAGGTGACCGAGCCGACCGGTCCGGACACGCTGACGGTGCTGCGCATGGCCGGTCACGAGGTCACGGCGCGGCTCGCAGCCGATGCCCAATACCGGCCCGGCCAGCAGGCCGATTTCACCATCGACCTGGCCAAGCTGGTGCTGTTTGATGGCGATACGGAGCAAAGGATACGCTAATGGACGCCGACATCGTCATCATCGGTTCCGGCTTGGGAGGCTCGGCTGTCGCCTGGTCTCTCGCCAGCTCGGGACTACGGGTGTTGATCCTGGAGCGAGGCGAACACCTCCCCCGGGAACCGGAAAACGCCGATCCGGAAGCCAATTTCGGTCAGCTGCGCTATCGCGCCAACGAAACCTGGCTTGACGGCAGGGGCAGGCCGTTTCGGCCCGGACAGTACTACTTCGTCGGCGGCCACACCAAGTTTTTCGGCACCGCGATGTTCCGCTTTCGTGAGCGGGACTTCATGGCGACGATGCAGGAGGATGGCATGTCGCCGGCGTGGCCGGTCTCCTATGCGGAGCTGGAGCCATGGTATGGCCTGGCCGAGCGCCTGTTTCAGGTGCATGGCGCGGCGGGCGAAGACCCTTGTGAACCGCCGCGCAGCAGTCCATTCCCGCACGGGCCGGTTCCGCATGAGCCGGTGATGGATCGCCTGTCGGGGCGCTTGCTGGCACAGGGCTTACGTCCTTTTCATATGCCTTCGTCGATCGGATTGCATGCCGGCGGTGGTTGTGTGCGCTGCGCCAGTTGCGATGCCTATCCCTGCCCGATAGACGCGAAGGGCGATGCCGAGACGCGCCTGCTGCGCCCCGCGCTGGCGCATTCGAATGTCACGCTGTGGACAGGCAGTGAAGTGCTGCGGCTGGAAACCGAGTCCGACGGGCGGCGCATCTCCACCGCGGTGGTGCGGCGCAATGGCCTGGAAGTCCGGGTAACGGCCCGGCTGTTCGTACTGGCTGCCGGGGCGATTAACAGCGCGGTATTGCTGTTGCGTTCGGCCAGTGCCAGCCACCCGGCCGGCTTGGCGAACCAGTCCGGCCAGGTGGGCCGCAATTTCATGAACCACAATTGCACGGCGCTGATGGCGATCGATCCGCGCCACGTCAATGCCACCCGTTTCCCCAAGACCGTCGTGCTGAACGATTTTTATGAGGGTGACGGCGAGGGCGGCGCGGCCTTGGGGAACATCCAGATGCTGGGCAAGATTCAGCCGGTCATGCTGCGGGGCGCCTTGCCGTGGGTGCCCGAGGCGGCACTATCGTATCTGGCGCGCCACAGCGTCGATTTGTACGCCATGTCAGAGGACTTGCCGCACCCGGACAGCCGCGTGCAACTGACCAATTCCGGACAAGTACAGCTGCACTGGCATCGGACTAACCTGGGCACGCATCAACGCCTGGTCGAACGCGCCAAACGCATGCTCAGGAAGGCGGGATTTCCGCTGGTGCTGGGGCGACGATTCGGCATGGATACGCCGTCGCACCAATGCGGCACGGTACGGTTTGGCGACGATCCCGCCACGTCCGTCCTGGATCCCTATTGCAGGAGCTGGCAGCACGACAACCTCTACGTGGTTGACGCCGGCTTCTTTCCGTCATCCGCCGCACTCAATCCGGCATTGACCATCGCGGCCCAGGCGCTGCGCGTCGGTGCCCATATCAACTCCAATCTGGCAACTATTTAATCATGGAACATAACACGAAGACGAAGCACGCCAGGGCAACGGCCTTGGTCACCGGCGGGAGGCGCGGTATCGGCGCCGCGATTGCGCTCGCGCTGGCGCATGCCGGCTACGACGTGGCCATCAGCGGCATCACGCAAGACGGGGCGACGGATGCCGTCCTGGCGGCGATCGAGGCGGCCGGCGCGCGCGCCCTGTTCGTCGGCGCCGACCTGAAAGACATCGACGCCAGCGCACGGCTGGTAGAGCAGGTCGGCTCCTGGGGGAACGGCATTGACTGCCTGGTGAACAATGCCGGCATAGGCTCTCCCCAACGTGGCGATCTGCTGGAGCTGGGCCCGTCCGCATTTGACGTGGTCATCGCCACCAACCTGCGCGGTACCTTCTTCCTGACCCAGGCCGTGGCGAAGGCGATGGCCGCGTCCGTCCCCAAGGCAGGCTGCGCGCGCAGCATCATCACGATTTCCTCCGTTAGCGCGACCATGGCGTCGCCCGAGCGGGGCGAATACTGCATGTCCAAGGCTGGCCTGAGCATGATGACCAACCTGTACGCCCTGCGCCTGGCTGAATTGGGCATCGCCGTGTTTGAAGTCCGGCCGGGCGTCATCCGGACCGACATGACGGCCGGCGTGGCCAGCAAATACGAACAGCGGTTCGCCGACGGCCTGGTGCCCATGCGCCGCTGGGGCGAGCCCGATGACATTGGTCATATGGTGGCCTGCCTGGCTGGCGGCCAGTTCGGTTTCGCCACCGGCACCGTGATCCAGGCCGACGGCGGCCTGTCCATAGCACGTCTGTAGGGAGAGTCAACATGTACGATTACATCATCGTCGGAGGCGGCTCGGCCGGTTGCGTCCTGGCTGCGCGCTTGAGCGCCGACCCGTCGGTGCGCGTATTGCTGCTCGAGGCCGGTGGCAATGACCGCCACCCCTTCTTTTCCATGCCCGCAGGGTTTGCGAAGATGACCAAGGGGATAGGCGCCTGGGGCTGGTCCACCGTACCCCAACGCCACATGAACGGGCGGGTGCTGAACTATACCCAGGCCAGAGTGATCGGCGGGGGATCGTCGATCAATGCGCAGATCTACACGCGCGGGGCCGCCGCCGACTATGACGAGTGGGCCGGCTTGCACGGTGCCAACGGCTGGGCTTACCAGGACGTGCTTCCCTACTTCAAACGTGCGGAGCACAATCAGCGCTACGCCGACCGTTTTCACGGCTACGAGGGACCACTCGGTGTGTCAAATCCCATCAGTCCACTGCCCATCTGCGAGGCGTTCTTCCAGGCGGGACAGGAAATGGGGATGCCGTTCAATCCTGATTTTAACGGCGAGCGTCAGGATGGCCTCGGCTACTACCAGTTGACGCAGCTGCACGGCCGCCGCTCTTCGACCGCCACGGCCTACCTGCGCCCCGCGCTCGGGCGCAAGAATCTGACGGTACGCATGCATGTGCAGACCTTGCGCCTGGTGCTTGAGCATGGCCGCGCCGTTGGCGTGCAGGTCATGCTCGATCGTGCCGGCCTGCCGCAGACCTTGCGGGCCGAGCGCGAGGTGATCGTCAGCTGCGGTGCCATCGGCTCGCCCAAGTTGTTGATGCAGTCCGGGATAGGCCCGGCCGACCATCTGCGGGCCGTGGGCGTGCCCGTGCTGCACGACCTGCCTGGCGTGGGATCGGATCTGCAGGATCACCTTGACCTGTTCGCGATTTCAGAGTGCACCGGCGACCATACCTACGACAAGTACGCCAGGCCCTGGAACGCGGCCCTGGCCGGACTGCAGTATCTGCTGTTGAAACAGGGGCCGGTCGCATCGAGTCTGTTCGAGACAGGCGGCTTCTGGTATGCCGACGAAGGGGCACGCTCGCCGGACATCCAGTTCCACCTCGGCCTGGGTTCCGGCATCGAGGCTGGCGTGTCGAAAATGAAGCATGCCGGCGTGACGCTCAACTCGGCATTCCTGCGGCCCCGCTCGCGCGGCACGGTGCGCCTCGCCAGTTCCGATCCCAAGGCAGCGCCATTGATCGACCCCAATTACTGGGCCGACCCCTACGACCGCGCCATGTCGCTGCGCGGGCTGAAGCTGGCGCGCGAGGTACTGGGGCAAGCCGCATTGAAACGCTTTGTGTTGAAGGAAGTGTTGCCCGGCTCCTCCGTCATGTCCGACGCCGCTTTGTTCGACTATGCCTGCGCCCATGCCAAGACCGATCATCATCCGGCCGGTAGCTGCCGTATGGGCAGCGATGCCGATGCGGTGGTCGATACCGCGCTGCGCGTTCGCGGCGTGGCAGGCCTGAGGGTGATCGATGCGTCCGTCATGCCTCGCCTCAACAGCAGTAACACGAATGCGCCCACCATCATGATCGCCGAAAAGGGTGCAGATCATATACTCGGAAAAATCTGAAAGGGACCACAACATGAACCTGATCTTACCTGCGCAGGATGGCTCGTTACAGCGTTACCAGCTACAAAATAATGACCCGGCACCCGCCGTGCCGGCGCTGCCTTTCAATCGTGTCGCTTATGCGGCGGCGCACGTTGTGATCGACCCTTGCCGGGCAAGCGATCCATGGGATGGCGTACCCGCCATCGACTGGGACGCCACCCTCGGCTTTCGCGCCTACCTGTACGGCATGGGCTTCAAAGTGGCGGAGGCGATGGATACGGCCCAGCGGGGAATGGGCCTGGCGTGGCCCCAGGCGCGGGAATTGATCCAGCGTAGTCTGCGTCATGCGCGTGCCATCCCCGGTGCCGACCTGGCCTGCGGCGCCGGTACCGACCAGATGGAATTGACGACGACAAGCACCCTGGACGATGTCGTGGCGGCCTACCGCGAGCAGTTCGAGGCCGTGGAAGGCGAAGGGGGGCGCGCGATCATGATGGCCAGCCGCGCGCTCTGCGCATTGGCACGCAGCGCCGACGATTATTTCTATGTCTATGACCGTATATTGAGTGAAGTGCGCGGGCCGGTTGTGCTGCATTGGCTGGGCGCGATGTTTGATCCGGCGCTGGCAGGTTACTGGGGCGCAGAGGACGTGTCCGTGGCCATGGAGACTGTGCTGGAGATCATTCGTCGTCACGCGGGCAAGATCGAGGGCATCAAGATCTCGCTGCTCGAGACGCGCTGGGAGACCGCGCTGCGCGCCCGTTTGCCGGCAGGGGTGTTGATGTATACGGGCGATGATTTCAATTACGGTGAATTGATTGCCGGCGACGGTGTGCACCACTCCCACGCGCTACTGGGAATCTTCGATCCGATCGCGCCGGTGGCGGCCAGCGCGTTGCAGGCACTGGCCGGCGGCGACGAGGCGGGCTACCTGGCCAGGATGGCGCCCACCGTAGCACTGTCGCGCGAGATATTCCGCGCGCCGACGCGGCACTACAAGGCGGGCGTGGTGTTCCTGGCGTGGCTCAACGGACATCAGGAGCATTTTTCCATGGTGGCTGGCCTGCAGTCGGCACGTTGTGCGCAACACTATGCGCAGGTATTCCGGCTGGCCGACGCCAGCGGCGTGCTGATTCGTCCCGAACTGGCAACGACCCGCATGCGCGACTTGATGCGTGTGTTGGCCGGCATCACACACCGCGACTGACAGGCGAACCATGGAACGATCAGCAGGTGAACGTGTGTCGCAGTCCCATGCCGACATGAGCGCCGAGGTCACGAAGACGGCCACCAGGGCGTCCGATACGCCAGCGAGCTTGGTACCTGATCCCGACCAGGATGTTGTCTTCCACCATCGCTGGAGTGGCCGGGCCGAATTGACGGCGCTCGGCGCCATCGTCGAGGCACTGGCGGCACAGGGGTTGCGGCTACAGAGTCAATTGATTGACGATACCGATCGGCAGCCGCTATTGCAGCGGACCCAGGCCGCTGATCGCAAGTTACTTGCCATGAAGATGCATGGCGAGGAACTGCGTGCTTGGGGACAGTCCGGCGCTTTGGCGGACCTCGGCGGCATAGTCGACGCCAGCGGATGGCAGGCAGCATTGCCGGAGGTGCTGCGGCCATTCATGATCAATGGTGGCCAGCTGCACGGCGTCCCGCTCGGCATGCATCGCTCGAACTGGTCATGGGCCAATGCAGCGGTGTTTGAGCGGGCCGGCATCGATCCGCCCGCCAGTTGGGAAGAATTCAACGAGGCGGCAGGAAAATTGCAGTCGATGGATGTGATCCCGTTGGCTTTGGGCGGGCAGGATTGGCAGGAGGCGACGCTGTTCGAGAGCGTCGCACTGGGTATCGGCGGTCCGGCGTTCTATCGTGCCGCGCTGATCGGGAACGATGCGGCGGCCCTGGACAGTGAAGTCATGCTCGCCGTATTCAAGCAGATGCGCTTACTCAGCGGTATGGTCGATCCGGCCTACGATCAGCGTAGCTGGTCCGCCACCACCGCGCTGGTCACGCGCGGCGCCGCCGCCATGCAGATCATGGGTGAATGGGTCAAAGACGAATTCCTGTCGGCTGGCATGGCGCCGCAGCGTGATTTCCTGTGCCTGCCCGCGCCCGGTACGCAAGGCAGCTATCTTTTTTTATCCGACTTCTTCGGCATCTTGCAACTGCGCGCAGCGTCCGGCCGGGATACCTTGGCCGCGCTGGTCGACACAGTGATGAGCAAGCAAGTACAGCTCCGATTCAACCTGGCGAAAGGCTCCATTCCGGCCCGCCTGGATATCAGCGGCGCCGGCTTCGATACATGCGCGCAAGCCGCTATCCAGGATCGGCGGGAGGCCATCGCGAACGGCACCATGCTGGGGTCGCTGACTTATCAGCACGCGACGACCGATGCTGTAAAGGATGCTGTGCTCGCAGTGGTACATGCCCATTTCCACTCGCTCATGAGTGAGGCAAGCGCCATACGTCTGTTGGCTGACCAGATAGCGGCCGCCAAGCGCATAGCCTGAGCTGCGCGCGTTGTTCCTGTTTCCCTACCTAACTACTAATCAATCGATATGAATCCCCGTGCCATCCTGCTAGATTTGTTTGAAATAGCTGTCGCCGCTGCGCAAGTGTCCAAGCGCATGCACGCTTTTTTACCGTCCCCGCCAAAGGGGAGAACCGTCGTCATCGGCGCGGGCAAGGCCGCAGCCGAGATGGCGGCGCAACTCGAACTCCTGTGGCCTGGGCCACTCGAGGGCGTGGTGGTGACGCGCTATGGCCATGCCGTGCCGTGCCGGCAGATTCGTGTCCTTGAAGCGGCGCACCCGTTTCCGGATCAGAATGGCGTGGCGGCCGCCCTGGCGCTGCGCCAGGCCGTGTCCGGATTGAACGAGGACGACCTTGTGATCAGCCTCATGTCCGGTGGCGGTTCGGCGGTGCTCGTTGATCCGGTCCCTGGCGTGACGCTGGCCGACAAGCAGCAACTGACGCGCGCCTTGTTCCAGGCCGGCGCGACGATACGGGAATTGAACTTGATCCGCCAGGCCCTGTCGACGATCAAGGGCGGCAAACTGGCGCTGGCGGCGTGGCCGGCACGGGTATTGACGCTGGTGATTTCGGACGTGCCTGGCGACGATGCTTCCCTGGTCGCTTCGGGACCGACCGTGCCGCCGGTATCGGGCCAGGAAGCGCCACTTGCTATCGCTCTGCGGCTGGGCGTCTCCTTGACGCCCGCCATGCGTTCGGCATTGGAGGCGGCTGCCACGTCCCGACCCGGGGATTATTCCCATTGTCGAACTGAGCTGATCGCGACGCCCATGCAGAGTTTGCGCGCTGCCGCCGAGCGTGCCAGGAAACTGGGCTTGACGCCGCTGATCCTGAGCGACTGTATCGAGGGCGAAGCACGCGAGGTGGCGGTCATGCATGCCGGAATGGCGTTGTCGGCCCAGCGCTTCGGCCTGCCGGTGAAGGGGCCAGCGGTCCTGCTGTCCGGGGGGGAGACCAAGGTGACGTTCGGTGCCGAAACACCAGGGCGCGGCGGCCGCAACACGGAGTTCTTGTTGGCGCTGGGCCTGGCGCTGCGCGGCACTTCGGGCATACATGCGCTGGCGTGCGATACGGACGGTGTCGATGGCAGCGAGGACAATGCGGGCGCCATATGGCTGGCCGACAGTGCGCATCGGGCACGTGACGCCGGCATAGAGCTGGGCAATTTTCTCCAGCACCATGACGCTTACAGTGCCTTCGCCGCCATGGGCGACCTCGTTGTTTGCGGTCCGACCCAGACCAACGTCAATGATTTTCGCGCTATTTTGATTGAGTGAACTGTTGCGGGTATCTGGCTGCAGGAGAGGCGAAAAAATGTGCTGCCGAACGGCAGTGCCGACATGCTGTGCTGCTTCGTTAAGCCAGGTCCGCGCAAGAACCCGTCAAGCAGCATTTTGTATGGGGAAAACAGGGGAGGCTCCGCTTTGCGGTGCCTCCCCTTGGTTCGTATCAGGCGAAATTACCTGTTCAGAACCAGGCCTCTACCTGGAAGCCGAACGAGGCGCCGCTTGTGCCGTTGTTGTAGACTGGTCCCGAATTGTTGGCAGCGTTGACGACAGCCGTCGCGGCGTCGTTCCATTTGCCGTAGGTGACGAAGGCGCGCAACTCCGGCCGCGCCCACAAGCCGGGACCGGCGGAAATGGTTGGCGCGAATGTCACTTTGGTCAGACGCTGTGCCGGGCCGCCGGTTGCCGATGTCACACGATCGGTGCCAAGCTCCATTACCAGCTTGAGATTCTTGTTCAGCGCATAGACGGGACGCAGGCCGAAGGAGGTCCAGGTGGACGAACCGTTGGCGTCGGATTTGTCCTTTTGCATCAGGGCGACCATTTCCATGCCGAAGTTCCAGCTCGGCTGGACCCAGACGTCGTCGAAAATACGGAGCCGCGTCACGTCTGAACCAAGCAGGGTGCTGCCGGCGGCGCCAATCCGGTCATTGCCCACGCCAACCCCGGGGCCAACGCCATACTGGACGCCGAACGTGTTGGCGCCGCCGTAGACTTTGTCTTGCTTGTGGAACAGGGACACCTGCCAACCATTATGCAAAGGGGCCGCTATCTTGGAGTCGCCCTGTGCGGTGATGATGGAGGTGGCCAGGTCGACGGTGCCATTGTCGTTGAGCGGGATGTCCTGGTAGATGAAGTTCTGCCGCGTGGCAGCCGTGGTGGTGACCTTGCCCGCTGCGTCCGTCGAAGTGGCGTCGTTGTCCTTGAAGAAGCCGTAAGCGAACTTGCCTGGCCCCACCTTCACTTGATCCAGACCGGCGCCGGTACCGTTGAAGTTGATGTACTGCAGGTCGAGCATGTGAATGTCTGGCCGGAAATAGTAACGCTTGCCTATCCACGCCGTACCGCCGTTGAGGAAATCGAGCCCCTTCGCTTCCACATAGGCTTTGACGATACCGAGCTTGGCATCGCCGAAGTCCGATTTCGGGCTGTACTCGTTGACCCACAGCGTACCGACATAGCGCACACCGTCGGACTGGGCCAGTTCCTTGGTGTAGCCGCCTTCGAAGTAAGCGTCGCATTCATTTCCCAGCCGGTACTTCATGGTATTGCCGCCCAAGCCGTAGCAGCTTTGCGGGCCATGCGAGCCGCTGGTGGACGTGCCTGCGCCGACCCGGAAGTAGCCGTGAAAACCTTCCTCATCTGCCTGTGCAGGGCAGTAGGCCAAGGCCAGGACAGCTGCGAGCGGCAGAGCGCGCGTCATTAATTTATTCATTTTGTCTCCTCTATGTAAATCAAAAATCCCACGCTGAATGCGCGAGTATTTGGGCCGTGGTTGGATTCCGTCAGCGCCGTTCCACGTTGAATTGGAACGTTCCAATAGTAGGGAGAAATGAACTGGGCGTCAATCAGTTGTTGCTTGGAAGGTACGCGTGGGGCGAGTTTAGTTTTTTGCGAGCGGAGGGCCGCTCGATTCGCGTACCACCAGCTTGGGATTGGCGTAGTAGCGTTTAGGTTCGGGCGTAACGTCCTGACCGGTAATGCGGCTGAGCAAAATTCGGCTGGCAATTTCGCCCAATTGGGCCGGTCCTACCGACATGGTCGTCAGCGGCGGAGAGGAATGCGCGGCGGCAGCGATATCATCGAACCCGACTACTGCAAGATCGCGTCCTGCGCGCTTGCCCTGAACGTCCAGTTCATTGAGGACACCAAGTGCGACGGCGTCGTTATAGCAAACAACGGCGGTCGGTTGTGGGGAAATGGTACCCAGCAGGGCGATCGCCTGGCGCCCGCCCGCCGCTGTAATAGGTACATCCATGATCCAGTTGTCCTGCACCGGTAATCCCGCAGCCCGCATCGCCTGCAGGTAACCCAACGCACGCTGCTCCGACACATTGTTGCCGCTCTTGCGGCCGATGAAACCAATGCGCCGGTGTCCCAGGTCGATCAGGTGGCGTGTCGCCGCCTGCATACCGTTGATGTTGTCGCAGCCTACCGTGTCGGAATGAGCATCGTTGAGCGGTCGCATGACCACGACGAGTGGCATGGAAATGGCTTGCAGTTCCGCTGCCAGGCTGTCGGGAGTGCCGAATGCGGGACAGATGATGATGCCGGCCGCGTTATGCTCGCGCATGGAGTTAAGGACTTTGGCTTGAATGTCCAGCCGTTCCGACGTGTGCGCCATCAGGGTTAAATAGCCGGCTTCGAGCAGTATCCGTTCCGCCCCGATCAACATCTCGACGAAGAAGGGGTTGCCCAAGTCATGGATCACCAAACCGACGATGTTGCTGGTTTTCTGTCGCAAGTTGGCTGCGCTACGGTTGTAAACATAGCCTAGCTCCTGCGCTGCCTTCCAAACCTTTGTAGCAGTTTCCTGTTTGATCAGCGGACTGTGTTTCAGCGCCATTGCCACTGTCGACTTAGATAGACCTGACAGGTTGGCAATATCGATGATTGTTGGGGCTGATTTTTTTCGAGCAGGTGTTGCGGCCATGGGGCAGGTCGTGCAAATTGGAGGTAAGCAGATATTAGCAGATTTCTGTATTTTGGAACGTTGCAATTCAAGGAATGCCTGGTGACTCCGGGACCTGATTCCTGTGCAGTGTTTCGGGTTTGCGCCGCACCAGCCCGATGCCCATCAGGCTGATCGCCCATGGCGCTGTCTTCGGTGCGGTAGGCGTAGTTGCCGGAATAGACCGTCGACCCCAGCAGAGCGCCCAGGATGGGATCGACGGTGCTGGCCGCGATGAGGGTGGAGCGGCTTGTCGCGGGGCCCATGTAGCGGCTGCCGCCCGACAGGAAATCGGCCGTGCCGATCGCCGAGTTGAGTACTGTGGCGCGCTCGCCCTCGCCGGTCGTCCAGCCATCGGCCGTTCCGGTTTCGGTACGGGGCGGCCTGGCGTAGCGCCGAATGGGCGCTTTCGCTGATGAAATTGGTATTGCCGGTCAGGCTGGAGCTTGCTGCTGTGCCAATCTGGCGCGGGTTTGCTGGCCGCCGGCGTACACTGAGCGGGCAGGGGAAGGCAGGCGCCATGCCATGCTCAGGCGCCGTCCGATATGGGAGAGTTCATCATGACACACACTTTGGCAGCCGTATTCGAGAGCCGCGCCGACGCCAACTACGCGCGCGACGCGCTGGTTAGCGCCGGCTTCGACGGCAACACCATCCAGCTGAACGACGCCACCAGCGCGACCGGGGCGGCGCAGCAGTTCGATACTGGCGCCGCCCCGGGGGCGGCCGACGAAACCTTGGTCGACAGCATCCGCCATTTCTTTGGCCGGCTGTTCGGCGGCGAACACCGCGACCACCGCCTGTACGCCGAGGCGATCCGGCGCGGCCATGTCGTCCTGACCGTGCGGGCCCCAAACCATGATCAGGCCGAACGGGCCGCCATCATCGTCCAGAATTTCGGGCCGCTCGATATGGAACGGCCGCGGGCGCGAGAGGCTGCCGACCAATGGCAGGCCGGCGGGGCGGCGCCGGCCGGCGCGGCCATGCAACAGTCGGGCATGGGCTCGCAGCAAGGCGGGCCGCCGCAGCGCGATATGGCGTCATCCGCATCGGGCGGCGGGGCGCAGATGGGGGCAGCGCAGTCCGGCGCGTCAGCTGGCGGGGCAGCTTCGCAGCAAGGGACGCCGCCATCGGACTCGATGCAACGGGCCGCATCGCCGGCTGCCATGCCGCTGGGGCCGGGCGATCCCGGCGCCGCGGCCGACGCGCAGCAGGGCGCGGCGGCCCGCATCTATCCCACTCCCAACCAGGGCAGCCTGAACATCCAGCGCGGCGATGCACTGGGCATCGGCGAGGACACGTATTTCCGTGCCCATTGGCTCGACACCTATTCCTACATCGGCGGCACCTACCAGGAATACGACCCGGCCTACCGCTACGGCGCCTCGATGGCGAACCGCGCGACCTACCAGGGTGGCGCGTGGGAGGACGTGGAGCCGCAACTGCAGAGCGAGTGGGAAAGGCAGCATCCGGAATCGCGCTGGGATAGATTCAAGGAGGCGGTGCGGGCCGGCTGGGAGCGCATGACCGGCTAGCGCGTGGCGCCGCCAGGCGCGGCGGCCCGTTATTTCGGCAGCAGGTGACGGAAGGTCGGTTCGATATTTTTCGCGTGCAGGAAGCGCACGATATCGTCCAGAGTCGCATCCTTCAGCAGCAAGCCTGCCGGCGCTGCGGCGCCGATAGCGAGCGTCGCGGTGGCCGTGGCCGGCGCCGCGATCCCGGTAGCGGGTGTCGCAGTGGCCGGCGTCGCCGTCTCCGGCCCTGCGGCGGCCGTCTCCGGCGCCATTTCCTGTATTGCCGCCCCGTGCATCTGTTCGAGCTGATGCAGGGCGGCCTGGAACTGCGGCGCGCCTATGCTGTGCAAGCGTTCCAGCAGGGCGGCCTGGGCGGCGGCCGGCGGCGCCATGTCCAGCCCCGGCTCGTCGGCGAACGACGCGCCCAGATCCGGGTGGATGAAGGCGGCCCACTTGCCGCTGGGCTGGTGCAGGCTGGGTGGCAGTTCCGGCAGCTGCACCGGGGCGGCGGTAACGCCGGGCTGGCTTGCCACGTCCGGCAGGTAGACCGCATGCAGCAGCGCCATAAAGGTTGCCACCTGGGCCAGCGGGGCCGGCGTCTCCAGCGACAGCCACAGGCGGTAGCCGTCGCTGGCGGTGATGCTCACGGCTGGCGGCGGCAAGCCCAGCTGCGTTTGCAGGGCGTTGGCCACGGCGCACAGGCGCGTCCAGTGTTGTTCCGGCCCGTCGCCGGCCTGCTTGCGGAAGGCGATGACGAGCGCGCGCGTGCATCCATCGTCCGTCGTCAGGGGCAGGCCCGGCGCGGCCTGTCCCGCCAGTTGTTGCGCCAGCGCGGACGCCAGGACCGTACTGGAGGGAAGATAGAGCCGTGTTAATTCTGAAGTAATTTTCTGCATCTGCCTGGGCGACGCCGACCGCAATGGCCAGCCTGGGGTTGTGTGTTCGTGGCCGCCATTCTGACACATACCGCGACGGCGCCGGCAGTGGCCTTATTGCGCCGCCTCGTCCTGCGCCTGCGGTGCGGCCAGGTCCGTTTCCGCCGGGGCTATGGCCACCTTGTTGCGGCCCGTTTGCTTGGCCGCATACAGTGCCATGTCGGCTTCGTTGAGGATGGCCTCTATGCCCTTGCTGTCGCTGCGCATCATGGCCACGCCCACGCTGGCCGTGACGGCGATGGTGCACCCCTCGTATTGGGCCGGCGGCGACTGTTCGATGGTCTTGCGGATGCGTTCTGCCGTCTCCTGGGCCTCGGCCAGCGTCGTTTCCGGCAGCATCACGACGAATTCCTCGCCGCCCAGCCGCGCCGGCAGGTCGGCATGGCGCACGCTGTGGCGCAGGCAGCTGGCCGTGCGCACCAGCACGGCGTCGCCGGCCGCGTGGCCGTGGTTGTCATTGACCAGCTTGAAGTGGTCCAGGTCTATCATCAGCAGCGCCAGCGGACGCTGGTAGCGGCTGGCGATGGCGAACGCGGCCTCGGCCTGCTGGAAGAAGGCGCGCCGGTTGGCCAGCTGGGTCAGCGGATCGGTATAGGCGATGTCGGCCAAGGCTTGCTCGCGCACGTGCTGGGCTTCCGTGTCCGTAAAACTGAGCAGCAATTCGCGCGGCTCGTGCTGCTTGGACGGCAGCGGCGCCACCGACACCTGGGCATGGCGGGTGGCGCCGCCCACGTTGAGTGTCACTTCCATGCTGCGGCCCTCGGCCGCGCCGGCCAGCCTGGCACCGGCGCACAGTTCGCGCCACACGGCCGGATTGGCAAACAGCGCCGCCGCCAGGTGCAGCTGCTCGCCCGGCATGGCGCCGAACAGGTGGCCGAAGGCCGGATTGGCGCGCAGCAGCAAGCCATCGTCCAGGCGCACCTGGACCAGGGCGACGGGGGCGGTGGCGATCAGGCGCGCCATGGCCCGCGCGCCGATGTCGAGCTGTTCCTTGTCAAAATGCAGCTGGGCTGCCTGGCGCGCACCCTGGCGCACCAGGCGCAGCAGCAGCGCCACGGCCGTCAGCAGCAGCATGGCGCTCAGGCCGCTGAAAATCAGTTCCGCATACCAGGGCGCCAGGTAATCGAGTTCCGCCGCTTCCACCCGCAGCGCGTAGGCGCCGTTGAGCATGGGCAGTTCGTACACCAGGTGCCGGATGTGATCGTACGGCGAGATCCAGTAGCTCAGCTGGGGCTGGTCGCGGAACGGCGTGCGCGCGATGGCCGGGATGGTGGCGCCGATGACGGCGCCGGCCATCGGATAGCGGAACGCCAGCCGGTTGCCGGCCGTCTGCACGATCGCCACCACGCTGTGCCGGCCCAGCGAGAAGCCGGCCTGCTCCTGTTCCCGCAACCGGTGCTGCAATGCGTCGTGACTTTGCAGGGCGAACACGAAGGCGCGCGGGCTGCCGTCCGGCCCCCGCACGGGCCGCACCACGACAAAGCCGCTGGGCCAGGCCGAGCGGGGCCCGCCGTGGTAGACGGTGATGGCCGTGGCGCGCGCCGGATCGGCCTGCAGGGCGGATACGTCGATCTGGTCGCCCTGCTGCACCGTGGTCACGTTGTTCGACATGTACAGCACCCGTCCGGCGCGGTTGGCCACGCCCAGCAGCTCGATGTCGTCGTTGCCGGCCGCTTCCCGCGTCAGCAGGGTCTGCAGGGCGGCCACCTGGCCGGCGTCGGCGCTGGCCAGGTCGGGCGGGAAATGGTCGCCCACTTCCTTGGCGACCATGTTCTCGGTGGCGAGCAGCTGTCCCATCTGCAACCCCAGCGCGCGCCGCGTACCGAGCGCCACGTTTTGCAGCTGCTGGGCGGTCTGCTGTTCCAGCTGGCGCTTGTGCTGGTAGACCCGGACCGCGCTGGTGCCGATGTACAGGCAGGCCAGCAAGGCGAGCAGCCACGTCATGGCGGCATAGTAATGGAACAGGGGCTTGTTGGACGAAGCGTCGGTCTGCTGAACGGTCATGGGGTATCTCGTGGTCGTATGCGCCTAGCCTGGTGCCAAGGTTCCACTGTACGAGATTAGTGACGGTATGTCACTGTCATTTCGCGACGAACTGTGTGCGCGGTGGGCCCGCGCCACGCTAGCCTGCGCGTCACGCCGGCGCCATGGTGATAGCATGGCTTTCTGGTTGGCGCGCAGCTGGCGTAGAACCTTTTTGCTGCCTTGAGGCATTAACAGGCGATCAAAGGAGAACGGGTATGCGGGAAGGGCGGAATCCGGACGGAAAGACGGCCGGGGCCGGCGACGGCGAGGCGCAGTTGCTGGGCCGTATCGTGGCCGGCGACAGGCACGCCTTCGAACAGCTGTACCGCGCCTATTTCCCCCGCCTGGGCCGGTTTTTGGGACGCATGGTGCGCAGTGTGCCGCTGGTCGAGGAGATCATCAACGACACCATGCTGGTGGTGTGGCAAAAGGCGGCCAGCTACGACGGCAGTTGCAAGGTGTCGACCTGGATCTTCGCCATCGCCTACCGCAAGGCCTTGAAGGGCTTGCGGCTGAGCGACGAGCCGCTCGAGTCGGACGCCGAGCTGTACCCGGCCGGTCCCGAGCTGGAACCGGAGCAGCGGCTGGCAGGGCGCCAGTTGCGGCAAATGCTGGACCAGGCCCTGGCCCTGTTGCCCTTGCCGCAGCGCATGGTGATGGTGCTGACCTACTATCACGAGATGGGCTACGCCGATATCGCCGAAATCGTCGACTGCCCCGTCAACACGGTCAAGACCCGCATGTTTCACGCGCGCCATAAATTGAAGGAATTGCTGGCGGGCCAGATGGAGGAGTACAAATGAACGGCCATACCGTCGCGCTGGCGGATCCAGCACATGAGGCCGCGCGGGCGCTGTTGCCCTGGTACGCGGCCGAGCGGCTCGATGCGGCCGACAGCGCCGCCGTGCGAGCGCACCTGGCCGCTTGCCAGGCATGCCGTAGCGAGCTCGAATTCGAACGCCGGCTGCACGCCGCCGCCGCCCTGGCCGACGGTGGCCCCACGGCGTCGCCGGCCGGCGATGTGGCGCCGGCGCCGGACATGGAGGCAGCGCTGGCGCGCCTGCTGCCGCGGCTGGACGCATCGCCGTCCGGGCCGCTCCTGCCCTGGTGGCGCCGGCTGGCCGCCAACGACGCGTCCTGGCTGCGCTGGGCGGTGGCGGCCCAGTTCGCCGTCATCGCGGGGCTGGCCGTGCTGCTGGTACGGCCGGCGGCCGACCAGGGCAATTACCACGTACTGGGCGCGGCGGCGGCCGGCGGCAACCTGGTGGTCGTGTTCAAGCCGGAGACGGCGGAACGGGAACTGCGCCGCATCCTGCAGGCCAACGGCGCCCACGTGGTGGACGGTCCCACCGTGACGGATGCCTACCTGCTCAGCGTGCCCGACCCGCAACAGGCCCGCGCCCGCCTGCGCGGGGAGGCCGCCGTGGCGCTGGCCGAGACGCTGGACGGAGGAACGCCGCCGTGAACACGCTGCTGCGCGCGCTGATGGCGGGCGCGCTGACCCTGGCCTGCCAGCTGGCCGCCGCCCACAGCGGCAATGACCCGGCCGGCACGCCCGCGTCGCCGGACGAGGCTGTCCCGTCCGGCGACGCGGCAGCACCGCAGCGTCAGCTGCTGGTCATGCTGCGCCTGCCGCCGCCCCATTTCCGGCCCGACGCCGGCTACGGCGGCCGCTATCTCGACGACGGCGGGCGCAGCGCGCGCCACCGCATCGCAGAGGAACTGGCCCGCCTGCATGGCTTGAAGCTGGTCGGCGACTGGCCCATGCCCACGCTGGGCGTCGATTGCTATGTGATGGAGTCGCCCTCCGGCAGCGAGCCGGCCCGCATCGCCGACCTGCTGTCGCACGATCCCCGTGTGGAATGGGCGCAGCCGGTCGCCATCTACTCCGGCATGGATGGCGCCGCGCCTCCCCTGTACCCGGTGCAGCCGAGCGCGCGCTACTGGCACGTGGCCGAGCTGCACCGGGCGGCCACGGGCCGCAACGTGTCCGTGGCCGTGGTCGACAGCGGGATCGACGCCCGCCATCCCGACCTGGACGGCCAGCTGGCGCTGGCGGAAAACTTTGTCGAGGGCAGCGCCTACGTGCCGGAAACCCACGGCACGGCGGTGGCCGGCATCATCGCGGCGCGCGGCGGACGGCAGGGCATCCTGGGCGTGGCACCCGGCGCCCGGCTGATGGGCTTGCGGGCCTGCTGGCAGCGGGCCGGGCAGGGTGCGCGCTGCAGCAGTTTTACCTTGGGCAAGGCGCTCAATTTCGCCATCCTGCACGAGGCGCGCATCATCAACCTGAGCCTGTCAGGGCCGCCGGACCGCTTGCTGGACCGGCTGCTGGACGTGGCGCTGGCGCGCGGCATCAGCGTGGTGGGCGCCATCGATCCGCAGGGCGGCGCGCCGGCCTTTCCCGCCTCGCACCGGGGCGTGATCGCCGTGGCCCAGCAGGGCCGCGCCGCGCCGGGCCCGCACGGGTCGCAGGCGGCCATGCCGTCCGCGCCGTCAGCGCAGGGCGGCGCCGTGCTGGCGCCGGGGCAGGATGTGCCGGCCAGCCTGGCGGGTGGGGGCTGGCATTTTGTGTCGGGCAACTCCTACGCGGCGGCCCATGTGACGGGCATGCTGGCGCTGCTGGCCGAATTGCGGCCCGGGGCCGACGGCGCGCAACTGGAACGCCTGCTGGTGCCAGGCACGGGCTCAAATGCTGCTACCATCGACGCATGTGCCACCATCGCCCACACCACGGGCGCCTGTTCCTGTTCATGCACGGGCGCCGTCACCCTGCACTCCAGCCGCCGGCCCTGAACGGGGCGCTGGCGCTGGCGCTGCTGCTGGCCGCCGGCGGAGCGGCGGCGCAGGCCAGCGGCAGCGTAGCGCTGATATCGGATTACCGTTTTCGCGGCCTGTCGCTGAGCGACGGCCATCCCTCGGCCCAGCTGGGCCTGAACTATGACAGTCCCGGTGGCTGGTATGCGGGCGCGCAGGCGGCCGGCGCCAACCTGCGCGAGCGCGACACGGTGCAGCTGACGGCCTACGGCGGACTGGCGCGACGGCTGGCCTCGGGCTGGAGCTGGGAGGCGGGCGCCAGTGCATCCGGCTACACCCGCAGCCACGACAGCGATTACATGGAATGGTATGCGGGCCTGGCGTCGGAGCGGACCGGCTTGCGGCTGTATTATTCGCCCCGCTATTTCGGGCGCGACCTGCGCACGGCCTACGCCGAGGTGAACGGCTTCTATCCCCTGCACGACAAGGTCAGGCTGGTGGCGCACGGGGGCGTGCTGCGCTACCTGCCGCGCGATAGCGACAGCGCCGGCCTGCCGGCCCGCTACGACGGCCGCCTGGGCCTGGCGGCGGCGCTGGGCGACTGGGACGTGCAGCTGGCGTGGGTGGCCGCCTCGTCGCGCGGGGGAACCGGCGCCGCTTATTCATCTTCCTACTACGCGGCGCCATCCAGGCAGGCGCTGGTGCTGAGCGTGGCCTACGCCTTCTAGCGGCAGTCTTGCGGCGCGCCGGCGCTTTTTTTCACGCGACAAGAAACCTTGCGGCCCCGTGCGGGAATGAACGGGCAGCGTTACCTCGCCCACCTCGCTGAAAGGAAGCACCATGAGTACCTCGCACAGCATGCACAAATTGGCCGGCGCCTGGTTGGCCGCCGGCCTGGCCGTGGCCCTTGCCGGCTGCGGCGGCGGTTATGGCGGCGGGGGCGGCAGCTACATGCCGCCCACCGTCACCAGCAGCTACGCCGTCACCAGCCTGGTGTCGGACGCCGTCATCCCGGCGTCCCATACGGATGCCAACCTCGTCAATGGCTGGGGCGTGGCCTTCAACCCGAAAGGGTTTGTCTGGGTGGCCGACAACGGCACCTCCAAATCCACCCTGTACGACGGCAACGGCGTGCCGCAATCGCTGGTGGTCAGCACGCCCGACGCACCCACCGGCATCGTCTACAACGGCAGCACGGACTTCAAGCTGACTTCCGGCGGCGTCACCGGCAGCAGCCCCTTCCTGTTCGCCACCGAGAGCGGCATGATCGCGGCCTGGTCGCCGTCCGTCAACGCCACCACGGCCATGACGGTGTTTGACGGCAGCGGCGCCGGCGCCGTCTACAAGGGACTGGCCATCGGCAGCTTTGGCGGCACCAACTACCTGTACGCGGCCGATTTCCACAACATGCGGGTCGACGTGTTCGACACCAGCTTCGCCAAGGTCAGCCTGCCCGGCAATTTCACCGACCCGGGGCTGCCGGCCGGCTATGCGCCGTTCGGCATCCAGGCCATCGGTGACCGCATCTACGTGGCCTACGCCAAGCGGGCCGCCAGCGGCGACGATGAGCAGGCCGGCCCCGGCGCGGGCGTGCTGGACGTGTACACCACGGGCGGCGTGCTGGTGCGCCAGCTGGTGAGCGGCGGCGCCCTCAATGCGCCCTGGGGCATCGCGATGGCGCCCGCCGATTTCGGCAGCAACAGCAACATGCTGCTGGTGGGGAACTTTGGCGACGGCAAGATCAACGTCTACGACCCGGCCAACGGCGCCGCCAAGGGCGTGCTGAGCGGGGCGGACGGCATGCCGCTGGTGGTCGACGGCCTGTGGGGCATCGCCTTCGGCAACGGCCTCAACAGCCAGCCCACCAACACGCTGTTCTTCGCGGCCGGGCCCAAGGACGAAACGCACGGGCAGTATGGCCGCATCGACCTGAAGTAGGCGCCGGTCGGGACGGCATAACGGAAATAATGGGAGCGCAAAAATCGGGGACGTAACCGTTCATGAGGAAGGATTTCTCGCCCCCGTGCATGAAAGCTCGATCGAGAGCAAGATGGAGTGGCG
>NZ_JBYSZG010000022.1:86889-96035 GCF_058786935.1 Rugamonas sp. FW305-51 | reverse complement strand
GCAGATTCCCATGATGTGGACCTGGCGGAGATATCAGCCCGCCGGCTGCTGATTTTTGAATTATTCAGACCGGACTAATGACGCCTACGACTATGGCACGTATACCATTTGGATAGAAAATTTAAATCCGTTGCCGTCATCGGTAACCAGCGCACTTAAGGCTGAATCACTGGAGCCTTCTTCATGGCGTTGTTACATAAATCCTGCAGCAACCAGGACTGCCCTTTTCGCGCAACAGCTGAAGCCGCAGGGCTGTTAACTTCAGACGAACGCCTTTGGGCGACTCAATGCTTGGTGGTTGGCTTTAGCGCACTTAGGCCCGACGCAAGGTTATCTTCAATCACGGTTGTACGAACGTGATAGCGGAGCAGTCAGCCACCATTGCAGATTGTTTCAATTCAAAAATACCGTCACTGCCCCGGCTTGTCAGCACTGCGACTTGGTTTCGGCCAGCATTGTCTTTCAAGAAGGTGTAAATTGCGAGAGCTCCGCCGGGGAATGAAAGAATGAAGGTCATTTCATGCTCGCTCGACCGAAGCAATTGAAGGGTACCACCCTCGCCTTTTATCGAATGAATCTTATCCGTGGCGTCGAGGTACATAATGTCATAGTCCGACTTACCCAATCTTTTGAGGGTCATTACTCCGTTCGAGATTTGGTCTGTAGTCCAGCCCGCCCTTTTGGCGTCGACAAGACCGCGTTGAACGTAGTATGAGTAACCTGCCGAAGCCTTGCAGGTGGCTAGGTCTTGCGAGAGTGCTCCGCCGCTTAGAATAAGTATAGTAACGGCACAAACGAGTTTCTTCATTATCAACTTCCAAGTTGTTTTTTTTGAAATCTTAACGCAGTTGGCTAGCGGAAGACAAAAAAGCACACTAGCTGGGCTTGGTACTACGGCAGCATACCTGCGCCTTCAACGATTGCAAAACTCGGTCCATTCGGAGCCATCAGAGTCTTGCGCTTATTACAGCAACTTCACTTATATTCACTTTCCGCGCGTCCACTCTTGGCCGACAACAGCCTAATGCCAGGTAAGCTACTAGCCATGGTGTTCCAGGAAATCGTTTGCAGCTTGTCGTGACTCGGCGGATGCCAAGGGGTGTATCAAAACAGTTCGAAGGACGTCGAGCCAGCCTGAGCGCGCTTCGGTCGATATCTCTGAATTCAAGATCCGATTCACCATCCATACGCTTAAGTCCACCGGTTGCCGCAAAACGGATTCTCGTAAGAACGGTTCGTAACCTGGTATCGCCTCAAGTTCGTGGACCAACGGTCCTGGCGAGCCGAGCTCAGCTCCTGGATGACGCTCAAGCAACCCAAGTATTGCCGGTATCACTGGCGATCGCAAGTTCGGAGACAAATCTTTTAAGTGCTCAAGAATTTCATATAACCGGCCCACGTTTTCTGCCTCGTCGGCCGGCGAAAATTTACTGAGTTCCGTTATCACATTTTCGGTAATCAATCTCGATACTTTCTCTTCTTGCCGTGTGCACCAACTCAGGCCGTTAAACGCTGGTGGTCGGTGTCGCCAACAGCCCGCCGTCAAACCAAACATCCTCATAATCCGGCGCAAGCATTACACGCCATCCAGACGGCAATGCCAAGTAAGGAACGATGCTTGGGCAATATTCGTTTAAGTGAGCGACATGGAGTGGTTGATAAAAATCCGGATCCGTCGAGTGTTCGCCGCCGTAGATATACCAGCCACAGGTCCTGTTTCCTGACGAAATGCGGACCGCATGAAGAGGATCACTCGTCAGCGTGTTAAGTGCAATTCCTACCTTTTGGTCTGGCTCAGGCGGTGTGAATTCCGCGCCGAAGCGCTGGCAAATGTCGCGCTGCTCAATGTGCGTTGTAATTTCAGTTCCTTTCGCCACGTACTCACCGTCCGCTGCTGGCCGACGCCTGTCTGTCTAAATTAACTCAAGTTTCGTGGACACTGGATTGCCCACCAATTGTTGACTGTGGAACAGGGCGACTACAAGGCGGACCTCGCCCTGTTCCGAGGCTGCAGACGGTTCGCCTGTACAGCGAGTAAACTCAGCTTGAACCAACGGCCACAACTCCGTAGAGGATCGAAGTTCGGTTGTCGTTAGAAGATCAGCGGCTATAGACGCATAGGCGGCATTCTTAGTTAGATGGCGATACACCTCAGTAGTATTCCACGACAAAAAAGGTCGCCGACCGCTTCGCAAGCGGCCAGTTATCCATAATCCCCGCGCTGCGGCGCGCGGGCATGGCTTTTGGCCACTATTCTTACTTGTGCCTCCAAGGGAAATATATTGATCAAACCAGCACGTGTTCCAGGCTTGAGCATCGTCTCGACCAAGCAGCAGCACCCTCTGCACGGTGCCATTCACCCACTGCGTTACTGACACACGATTAAGGATGTCGATATTCATTTTCCATTCCTCTTTTCGCAATGATCCTTCAGAGCGCAACGGCTGCTGTTGGCCGTACCCAGACCTACAGGATGCTGCCACTGTTCTCAGCACCAACGAATATGCCTTACGCAATCTATTTCTCTTGCACGACAGCATCCGAGACAGTTTGCGTTTGGCCAATATTTTTTTTGAGAAATTTTTCAACGCGGCGCCAAAAGTCGATTCGGTTCTTCGGCAGTGACCAACCATGGCCCTCTCCGCTGTACTCAACCCATTCGACCTGCTTATTGGTACGGGTGACAGCGGAATAGAATTTTTTTCCGTGGTAGATAGGTACGCGTTTGTCCTCGCTACCATATGCCAAAAGCAGAGGCTGATGAATGCGTGCGGCTTGCTGAATCGGTGAAGTGGCTTTTAGCTGCTCGGCATCCTTAACACGATCCCCGATCATAATCGGCATGCCGTAGCGTAAATAGCCCGGCGACGCGTCAGACTTGGAAAACCAAGTACCTGTGTACATCAACTCAATGTCAGTTACCCCGATCCATTCGATGCCACAACGATATAATTCGGGATCATTAACCAACCCCATCAACGCTGCATAACCGCCGTAACTCGCACCGGCGATGCAAATACGCTTAGGGTCGGCAATGCCCACGGCAATAGCCCAGCGTGTACCGTCGGCGATATCGTTTTGCATTGCCAGGCCCCACTGCTTCAAGCCAGCTTCAAAATGGGCCAGTCCAAACCCCGTGCTGCCACGGAACTCGACCTCCAAGACGGCGTAACCCCGCGACGCAAGAAATTGTGATTCCGGATTCCAACGCCAACTAGCGCCGCGCACCCATGGACCACCATGTACCAGCACCACCATCGGCAGAGCTTTTCGCCCTCCCCCTGGCGGAAGTGTCAGCAGCCCCGGGATCTCAAGTCCGTCGCGCGCCTTGTAACGCACAGATTCCTGCTGGCCCATTTGGGTGCCCCGAATGTTCGGGTAGGTCTTGCCGATAGGGTTGAGCAGCCCCGTCTTAGTGTCAAACAGAGCATATTGCGATGGCTGCATGTCAGAATAGGATTCCACCAACACCCATGGCGAACCGGGCCTAGTCGGTACCGTGATGAGATTATTCGTATTGGGTAATACTTCATCCACGGCTTTTTGAATTCCTTTCATCGCTGGGTCGAACCAGAAATTCGATTCAGCATCCGTAGTCACGCGTACTCCCAGAATTTTAGTGCCGCTGACTAGATCGCCGTCAAAGTCATAGCCCGGAATAACGACAAGCGGGTCCTTACTCACCGTATTGCTTGTTAAATCGAATATCCGCAGAGTAGCCAGATTTTCGCCTGCGTTTGCCACTACAAACAGCTTACCATCAGGACCGAAACCAAGGGGTTTGATTTTATCTTTGACGCTACCATAAGTCGTGTAACTGGTAAGTTCGCGCCATTTATCAGTGACAGGATCATGATAATAAATGATGCTCTTAATTTCACCGAATAAGATCGCCAGCCGAGGTTCGCCCTTGAAATCGAGTATGAAATCGCTCACTTCAACGTCCGGCTCGGAGGCGATCTCAGCTTTTCCAGTAACAGTATTGAGACGACGCAATCGCGTGCCATAATATTCGTCCGAGTCATCGTACAAAGGGCGCCGAACGTAAATCCAGTCTGAATCTTGGCTGCCACGTTGATTGAGCAGGAAGGTATTCCATGGTTGCGGCGCACGACGGTGACCAGTGCGATCGGCAAGCTGAATTAGGCCACTGCCGTCCTGATTGACAGCATACAGACCGGGGCCTAAGTCAACTTCGCCGCTGGCCTCGGTCCTATCGCGTAAGTCAAAAACCAATCGATTCTCATTAACCCACTGGAAATTGCCGATATCGGCATCGGAATATTCGGCAACTACCTTAATGGCATTTTTGTCGAGATCGATGACTGCCAAGACATCGCGACGTCCTTTAATACTCGTCCGTATTGCTATGGAGTGTCCGCTTGGCGATAACACCGCACCGCCGAAGGCGTTGTTTACAAAGAAGTCTTCGAGCGGTGGGGGCGCTATCGCTATCTGGCCAATGGCGTCCATATCAGAGCCGACAAGCAGCACAATGCTTAACACACACTGCACAAAAAAAAAGTTCCAATCGCGTGCTGATTTCACATAATTACTGCGCCACATACCAGTGCGTTTCAAGATGTCCAGGGATTGCGCGCGTCGAGCTTGGAAAGCCATAGTAAAAGTCATAGTTGCCGAATGGCCACTATACTTGACCACCGCACCGCCGAAATACACGCTTTGTAACGCGTGACACCCGGCTACGGCTGGTCAATTACCGGCATGCGAACCAGGCCCGAACTATCGCACCGCCAGCGACACGCTGGCCGGAAACAGCGGCGCACGCCGGTGCAAGGTGGCTTGCTCGTAGGCGTAGGCCATGCCGATCAGCTTCGCTTCGCTGTAGGCCGCGCCGACGAATGACAGGCCCACGGACAGCCCGTGCACCTGCCCGGCCGGCACCGTGATGTGGGGATGGCCGGTCACAGCGGCCGGCGACGGGCAACCGGTACCCGCCTGGTCGCCGTTGATGAAATCGGTCAGCCAGGCCGGCCCGCCCGTGGGTGCCACCAGCGCATCGAGACTGTGCTGGCCCATCACCTGGTCGACGTCGGACACCTGCGTATCGACCAGCACGGCGCCCTGCGCCGTCAACGCGGCCAGCGCCTTTTCGATCACCGCGTCGAGATCGGCGTTGTTGCCAAAGAAGTTGCGCGCCACCCCGATGCGTACGCCTTGCAGGCCGCCCTTGTCGAGCGCGGCGCGGTAGTCGGGCGGCTTGGCGCCGGCCGCCGCCGTGGCCGGATCGGCGGGGTCGCTGCCGGCCATGGCAGCCAGCATCAGGGCCGCGTCGGCCACGCTGCGCGCCATCGGGCCGGCTGTGTCCTGCGAGTGGGCAATGGGAATGATGCCGCTGCGGCTCACCAGCCCCAGCGTGGGTTTGATGCCGACCAGGCCGCAGAGGGAGGCCGGCGAGACGATGGAGCCGCCCGTTTCCGTGCCCACGGCCAGCGTGGCCAGGCCGGCCGCGATGGCGGCGCCGGAACCGGCACCGCTCCAGTTGCGCTCCAGCGCATAGGGATGGCGCGTCTGGCCGCCCCGCCCGCTCCAGCCGCTCACGGAATGGTCCGAGCGCATCTCGTCCGATTCGCTCAGGTTGGTCTTGCCGATGATGACGGCGCCGGCCGCCCGCAAGCGGGCCGCGACGAAGGCGTCACCCGCGACGGGCACGCCGGTCTGGGCCAGCGGGCCGGCGCTGGTGCTCATGCGGTCGCCGGTGGCGATATTGTCTTTCAACAGGATGGGAATGCCGTGCAGCGGGCCGCGCACGCGCTTGAGGCCCCGCTCGCGGTCCATCTCCAGCGCGATCTTCAGTGCTTCGGGATTGATTTCGATGCAGGCGTTGATGCGGGGCCCGGATCTGGCGACGGTCTTGATGCGGGCCAGGTACTGCGACGTCAACGAGTGGGATGTGAGTTTGCCGGCCTGCATCAGCTCCTGCTGCTGCCACACGCCCGCGTCCAGTATGCCGCTGGTGCCAGATTTGGGCGAGCCGCCCGCCGGCGCACTCACGGCGCGCGCACTGCCTGCCAATGCACCGGCGCTGATACCGGCCCGAACGAATTCCCTGCGATCCATGCCATCCTCGTGAGTGGTAAGTCCCATGTGCGCATCCGCTATTGCAGGCGCTAGCATAGCAGCGGAAAGAGTTTCACTCCAGAAAAATTGCTGTCAAGAATAGAAAGTTGATTAACATTTCTATACAAAAATACGACACGGACGTAAAAAAAGCACGCCGGGCAGAACCGGGCGTGCTTTTTGGTGAGGCGGGAATCGCTTAGTTGCGGACCACGCGCTTGTACTCGTTGGTGCGGGTGTCGATCTCGATCACGTCGTCCTGGCTCACGAACAGGGGAACCATCACGATGTGGCGGTGGGCTTCGATCGCGTTTTCGATCTTGGCTTCTTTCAGGACGTTGCCCGAAGTGTTGCCCTTGACGGCAGGCTCCGAGTACACCACCTGGCGTGCGATGGTGGTTGGCAGTTCAACCGAGATGGCCTTGCCGTCGTAGAACACGGCTTCGCATTCCATACCGTCTTTCAGGTAGTGCAGTGCGTCGCCCAGGTTCTCTTCTTCGATTTCGAACTGGTTGTATTCAGCGTCCATGAACACGTACAGCGGGTCAGCGAAGTACGAGTAGGTCACAGGCTTCTTGTCCAGCACGACGACGTCGAACTTGTCGTCGCCACGGAACACGTTTTCCAGCGGGCTGTTGGTCAGAAGATTCTTCATCTTCCACTTGTAGGTAAAGCCGGTGCGGCTCGAACCGTTGACATCCGAACGCAGCACGATCATCGGCTTGCTGTCGACCATAATGATATTGCCAACACGAATTTCTTTTGCAGGTTTCATAGAGAGTGTACGTAAAAAGTAAGTTGCATAAAAATCATCTGCTGCCGATGGCATGAAGCCGCTAGCCACGTTTGATCGGGTAAAAATACGTTCTAAATTAACCGGGCATTATACCCGAGTTTATTGCCTGGCCGATTGCAGCGAACGGGAAAACTTCAGCAAATTGCCCGTCATATCACCGTTCGCCAGGATTTGCTGCTGCCAGGCGGCGGAGTGGACGGCAATTGCCGCCATCTCCCCTTGCAGCGCGCTCCACAGGGCGGCGCCGTGCTGGTCGTCCGTACCGGCACCGTTCCAGTACAGCGAGAACGCCGCCAGGCTATCCAGGCCACCGGCGTAGCGCTGCAGGAAGGCGCGCAATTTCTTGTGGTGCAGATTCTCGTCCTGCGGATAAATGTGCCAGACAAAAGGCTTGCCGGCCCATTGCGCGCGCACGAAGGAATCCTCGCCCCGCACGAAATTAAGCTCGCACGCCCACAGCAGCTTATCGTAGTCCGGCTGCGGCACGAATGGCAGCACCCGCACCGTCAGCGCGCCCTGGCTGCCGGCCGCGCCGGCGATGGCGTCCGAGCCAAGAAAGGCTTGTACCGCTTCCGCCGCCACGCCTTCCGGCACCAGGCAGGTGACGGGTTCGACGCCCGCCTGCCATGCCGCGAACAGCGCCGCAACGGGAGCGTGAGGATAGCAGAACAGCGACACTTTTTGCGAGGCCATTTCAGCGGGCGTCAGGCCCAGCCCCGCCAGGAACTGTCCGATGGCGGCCGGGTCGGCCTGGAACTGGCGGCGCTGCGCCTCCAGCGCCGATTCGACCAGCAGGCCGCCCGTCTTCGCCGTGAAGCCGGGGAAGAAGAAATGCTTGGTCAGCGGCAGGCGCGGATGGGATGACGGCAAGGTGTGGCAACCCTCCACCCACTCCTCCGCCGTGAGCCCTTCCAGGTTGAGCCACACGGGGCGCGGTTCGCATTGCGCCATGGCGGCGATGTAGCCCTCCGGGATATCGCAGCCAAAAAATTCGATCACGATGTCGGCCACATCGGCGACCGCGAACACGCCGTCCTGGCTGTGCCAGTGGCGCACCGTGACATCGCTCACCTGCTGCAGCTCCGCGTCGGTCGTCACCTGCGGGCAGATGCGGCGGAAACTGTGCAGGTTGTCCACCCACAGTTCCACCGCCAGGCCGTGCTCATGCCGCAACTGGCGCGCCATGCGCCAGCAGATGCCCACGTCGCCGTAGTTGTCGACGACCTTGCAGAAAATGGCCAGGGTGGTTGCCCGATCCCGGACAGGCGTATCGGTCAGCTCAAGCAGATCATGTGGCATAAGGGGAATTCGGCTTAAGTAGCGTTAGTGGTGTTAATGGCGTTAGTAGCGTTAGCAGTGTCGCCGCGACGAACAGCCTGGCGCACCCGCTCATTCAATATGGCGGCTGGGCTGCCCGTTTCAATCAATTGTTGCGCCCACGCGCGACTGTGCGGCACCAGCAGGCACGACACCGGACCGGCCAGGCAGGCGCCCAGCGCCCCGTACTGCACACCGTCGCCGTTCCAGGCCCGGAAGGCATCGGCCAGCGTGGTGGCAGCCAGGGCCGGCAACGCCGCCCCGTATCCATCGGCGAACGCCTGCGCCGCGGCGGCGCCCTCCCCGTCCGCCTGCCAGACCAAGGGGCGCGCCGCCAATTGCGCACGCGCCAGCTGCGCCATGCCGCGCACGAAGTTGAAATCGCAGGCCCACAGCAGATGATCGAAGGACTGCGCATCGAGCGCCGGCAACACCTGCACCGTCAAGCCGCCGCGCGTGGCGCGCGCGCCCGCGACGGCATCGGCCTGCAGGAATGCGGCCACCGCCTGCGACGCCTCGCCTTCCGGCACCAGGCACAGTGTGGGCGTGGCGGCGGCCTGCAACTGTGCGAACAGTTGCGGTACGGGCGCCGCATGGTTGCAGCACAGCGAAATCCGGCGTGCATAGGCCACGCGCAGCATGTCCACGTCCAGCCCGGCGAAAAAGGCGGCGCGCATATGGGCGTTATGGTGGAACGGCCAGCGCTGCGCGGCCAGTGCCAGGGCGTCGGCATCCGGAGCGGCGCCGGCGCGGTTCAATTCGGAGGAAGAGGCCATCATCGGGCACCATCAACAAGCGCGTCCGCGGCGGACGCAAAAAAAGCCGCACCAGGCGGCTTATTCGACCGTCTTCCGGCTTGCGGCCGGCGCGGTAATCTGGCGTCCCCAGGGGGATTCGAACCCCCGTACTCACCGTGAAAGGGTGATGTCCTAGGCCTCTAGACGATGGGGAC